>CAIRNL010000227.1 GCA_903879975.1 uncultured Chloroflexota bacterium
CCTTCGGCCGGGCCGCATCGCACATCGACGGCGCAGCCTCCGTCCTGGTGGGCATTGCCGCCAACGAGTCTATGCGCACAGGCCGGTTGATTCACATCGACGAATTGTTCAACCTCAGCGAGCGCGTGAACCATGGCTGAGCTCCTGCATCCTGACCGCTACTTCGATCCCGACCCGGCACAGCGCGCTGTCGCACGGGAAATTTACGGCCAGATTGCCCACCTCCCACTCGTCTGCCCGCACGGACACGTCGACCCGCGTCTCTTCGCTGATCCTGACTGTCGCTTCGGCTCACCCACCGAGATGTTCCTGATCCCCGACCACTATATCGTGCGTATGCTCTACTCGCAGGGCATAGCCATGGAAGACCTGGCCCTCACTCGGCGCGATGGTGGCGCGACGGAACGCGACCCCCGCAGAGCATGGCAACGCTTTGCTGAACACTTCTATCTCTTCCGCGGCACGCCGACCGGCATCTGGCTGCGCGAGGAACTGGCCGATCTCTTCGGCGTGCGCCAGGCGCTGGACCGCACCAACGCCCAGGCCATCTACGATCAGATCGACGCACGGCTGCGCTCGCCCGATTTCACACCGCGCCGTCTCTACGAACGCTTCAACATCGAGGTGCTTAGTACGACAGATGCTGCCACCGACACGCTGGCGCATCACCAGGCGATCCGCAACTCGGGCTGGCCTGGCCGTATCTTGCCTACCTTCCGCCCCGACGCCGTGGTCAATCTAGATATGGACGGCTGGCGCCAGCAGATCGAACTGCTCGGCCAGGTCTCGGGCGTCGCTGTGGTCGACTACCACAGCTATCTGCACGCCCTGGAACAGCGCCGCGCCGCCTTCAAAGCCATGGGCGCCACTGCGACTGACCATGCTGCGCTCTCGGCCTACACCGCTCCGCTCTCCGCCGGCGAGGCCGACGCTATCTTCCAGCGCGCGCTCAGCGGCACGGCCAGCGCAGCCGACGCAGCCCGCTTCACCGGCCACATGTTGCTGGAAATGGCACGCATGAGTGTGGAGGATGGGCTGGTCATGCAGCTGCACGTCGGCTCTTTCCGCAACCACAACGAGCTGATCTATGCACGCTTCGGCCGCGACATGGGCGCCGATATTCCCGTGGCAGCAGAGTTCACGCGCAATTTGCACCCGCTGCTCAACCGCTTCGGCAACGACCCGCGCTTCCAGCTGATTCTCTTCAACCTGGACGAGACGACCTATGGCCGCGAGTTGGCTCCACTGGCCGGCCACTATCCTGCCGTGAAGCTGGGACCACCTTGGTGGTTTTTCGACAGCCTGGGCGGCATGCGCCGTTACTTTGACCTCGTGATCGAGACCGCAGGCATCTACAACACGGTCGGTTTCAACGACGACACACGCGCCTACCCCTCGATCCCAGCGCGACACGACGTCTGGCGCCGTGCCGCTGCCAACTGGCTGGCCGGCCTTGTCGTGCACCATATCGTGGACGAAGAGGATGCCGCTGCCATGGCGCAGGAGATGGCCTACGGCCTTGCCAAGCGTGCCTACCGCTTGTAGCCGGTCACCCTCCTGTCGTGAGTGGCACCTCATGGCCGGCAGCGGTCGAGTCGGCCCGTGGAGGATCGCAGTTCGCTCGTCCACCAATCGCCGTGCGGTCACAGATCGCACCTACCAAAGTGGATACACCTATGGCCAATCCTGCCGCTCTCACCATCCATGGCGAAACGCCCTATGTCGCCTCTGCCGTCGAAAACGGCGATCTCCTGCTGTGGCTGACCAGACGCCATATCGATGCAACCAAGCGGCTGGCACTGCTGGCGCCGGCGGGGTCGCCGCACCTGGCGGGCTTCACCGGCGAGACGAGCGAATATGCCAGCCGCACGCTGCTGCTGTGCCCAGTCGATGCTGGCAACGCGGCCGCACTCCGTGTGTTGCTACCCTGGCTGCAGCCGCAAACGTTCGGCCTGCGCACCTCGGCCGGCTTTGGCGACCGCCTGGGACTGGCGACGCCGGGCCATGCGCGCGCCGTACGCGCCAATCCCGGTATCGCTCCGATCTTCGCCCAGCAATCAATCCGCGAAAACGTGCGCACCAACCGCACCGCCCAGCAGGTCCTGGACGCAGCCACATGGGGCGTCTTTGAGGCGGGCTGGCACAACGGCTTCGGCGCCGACGGCGATCACCTCAAAACGACGGTCGATGCGGACGTCATGGTGGCAGCCGGCTATACCTTCTTCACCGTTGACCCCGGCGAGTACGTCAACGATGCCGCACACGATGCACGGTATCCCGATCTCATTGCCACGGTCGACGCCCTGCCCTGGACCGATCTGGACTCGTCCCCCGCAGATTTGCGCGCTCGCCTGCTCGGCCGCCGGTTCGATATTGGCATCATGGACCTGGCATTCGACGACGAGTCACTGGCACGCGCAGCGGCGAAATATGGTCGCGCCGTGGCCCACGCCGTGCGCATGCACCGGCACCTGGCCGCTGTCAACCGGAACCGTCCGTGGGAAATGGAGCTTTCCGTGGACGAGACGGAGACACCAACCTCCCATCTGGAACACCTCTATATCGTCACAGAGTTGCGGCGGCTGGACGTGCGCTGGGTCAGCCTGGCACCGCGCTACGTGGGTCGTTTTGAGAAGGGTGTCGACTATATCGGAAACCTGGATGCCCTCCGCGCCGACCTGGCCGGCCATGCTGCCATTGCCCGTACGTTCGGCCCCTACAAGCTGAGTCTTCACTCGGGTTCGGACAAGTTCAGTGTCTACCCGTTAGCCGTGGACATTACGGGCGGCATGGTACACCTCAAAACCGCCGGCACCAGCATGTTGACCGCACAACAGGCTATCGCCATGACCGATCCAGCGCTCTTTCGCCGACTCTATGCGCTGGCCTTCGATCGCTTTGCCGTCGACCGCGCTTCCTACCATATTTCCGCTGATCCAGCTCGCGCGCCGCAGCTCGACAGGCTGGCCGATGCCGACCTCCCTGCGGTTGTCGACCAGTTCGACGCACGACAGATGCTGCATGTTACCTTCGGCTCGGCGATCATGCGGCTCGGCCCAGAAATGCAGGCTGCCCTGCGCACCCATGAAGAGACACACTACACGGCGCTGGAGAAGCACTTCAACCGGCATCTGTCGCCCTTCGTTCGCCCCCGGTGAGTCGTTCGGCGCAGATATCACCGTGGCTGCAGTGAGTAGAATGACCCTCATCAAAGCAAACAGCACGAGCCACTCCGGCCACCGAGTTCCCGCCCCCGCAGCGCAACGTCCCACCGTTACTTATTCCAGACAAAAACGTCATTGTAGATAGGACGTGGAACATTGCAGCTTTGGATCGCTGCGCGCAGATGGCAAGGATCGGGCACGAATACGCCCGCAACGGCGCCAGACACTGCCCTTGCTAAGCGTGCGGCCAGCCCAGCAAAACGAATCCTCATCCCATGAATCACCCAAGGGAGGAGCACAATGAGAAGGTCTCTGCGCAAGCTGTCTCTGATGCCGCTGGGCGCCGCCCTGTCTATCGCCTGGCTGCTGCTCCTGGCG
>CAIRNL010000228.1 GCA_903879975.1 uncultured Chloroflexota bacterium
CCGCCATCGGCTGTATAGGGGATCGGTTCCCAGTGCAGTGTCACGCGGTCTGTCAGCACCTCGCCCACGGCGATATTCCGAGGGGCGATCGTCTGGGTGAGATGCCAGCCCGGCGCCATAGCTGCCACACAGGCGGCGACCTTGTCACTGGATGCCGACAGCATGTTGTAGCTGAGATCGAGTCGCATCAGACGAGATTGCAGCTTGCAGAAGTCAACCGGAATGGAGCCAGACAATGAATTATTTTGCAATTGCAGTGTGGTGAGCGCTGGGAGCGCGTCCAGCGCACGGGGGATTTCCCCTTGCAGATGATTGGCAGCCAGGTTCAGTTCGACGACGTGCCCACCTGCACACTTCAGCCCTGACCATGCGCAGATATTCTGATCGATCAACCAGCCGGCTTTCTGTGACCAGTTGGGGCCATCTGTTTGCTCATAGAGATCGACGAGCGCTCGGCATTCTGTGCTGGGCAGATCCCGTTGCCTGGCACAGAACGCAGCAGCAGACTTGTCCTCTGGCGCCTGTGCTGCAGCGGGGTATGTGAAAAACGTGACGGCCATTGCTCCAAGAACAACAATGCCGACCATTACTCGAAGGCAAACCGACTCTTGGCGCCAACACCTGGCAATTGCTTGCATACTACATCTCCGTTCGTTCGACTGGATCTCACATCTGTTAGACATACGAAGATGCATTCACCGGCAACATTGTCTCTGTAGCTAGTGGTCCGTCAGTCTTCATTCTTTCAGTGCACAAACCAAGTGTCTGACAGAAACCCGGTTCGTCTAGCTGCAGAATAACGATTGACACCCTACTAGAGTTCGCGGCCATCGATCTTCGTCCTTAGCGATCCTTATTCAGGATAGCTTTCAGAACTGGCAACTACATGGTCATTTTCGGCTCAAATCAGCTCAGGAATATAATACTACTTCTGAGTCTCTGAATCAACGAGGGACAACAATCCAAATCATCCTGAAATGACATCAATGGCCCACAAACCTACCCAACTGTAAGGCGAGTGGCGTATCCGTACAAGAGATATCAATTACCATGGGGGCTAGCGTTGTGCAGCCGGCTGACACCCTCCTCCAACTAAATGAAGGTGAATTTGCGGCGCTCGTCAACGATGCGTACAAGGCATTCAGCAACGTGCTCGGCCTGTCGCGATCTCCACTCGCAACGTCTGCGCTAGTGGAAGCGACCCTGGTTCTCGACCATCTCACACCAACGGCGGTCGATCGCGGACGTGGCCTTCAACTCGTGTTGTGCTGGGCAGTCGAGCAATTAGCGCCTTCAACGCCGCGCTATCCGATAGGAACAGAGCGCCCGTTCGATGATCCCACATGGCATCAGCCAGCCTGGTGGCGCTACAACATCCTACGTCACCGTTATGTCGAACCATTATCTCCAGACACCTTCGTTGATGGTGGACGTTTCACGGAGACCTTGATTGCGTTGACCGGCATTCCATCCGCCGACGCGTTCTTTGATGAACGTAACCGCTCCATGCGCGCTGCATCTGAAATTATCCAACGCCAGCTGCGCAGCGGCGACGCCAGTGCCAAACTGGCGCAACGTGCACTGACCCTGGCCTACGCTCCACTCGAACGCAACGCAGTCGCCCGCTCGCTGTTAGGGGTAGCAGCGGTCCTTGACGGGGTCTTTCCTCGTACGCTGTTGCTGTCGTTGGCACGTACCGAGAATCTGCCCAATCCGCAGCCGGCCCTGGAGTTTCTCATTGCGAATCGATTACTTCGCACTGGCGACGACGATAGCAGCCTGTGGATTTCGCCAACACTGCGCCAGTACGTTTATCAGCGCGAGCCGGCCGACCGAATTCAGGTCCGGCACAGCCGGGCAGCAAGCTATTACCGGACGGAGCAGCAGCCCCTTGTGGCAGTGCGTCATCTGCACCAAGCAGGTCAGTGGACAGAAGCTGCCACACTGCTGGTCGAGCATGGCTCAAGACTTGCCGGCGATCTGCAGCTAGCTGAGATACGCGTCGAGGTCGAGGCATTTTCTGCCGCCCAACTGGACGCGCGGAACTGGCGTCGCCTTCAGATTCTGCGCAGCGATATTTGTTCTGCCATGGGCGACAGCGATGCTGCAATCAGCGCGTGCCGTATTGCGCTGAAAAGCACAACCGTGCCGGAGGAACAGGCGCCCATCTTCCGACGCCTGGGCAAGCTCTACGAGATGCGCAACCAGCTGCATGCGTTGTCCTACTATCGGCAGGCGGAAGCACGCTTTGCCCTCGGCGACCGCGAGCTGGTCACCTTGTTGAAAGATCGCGGCTGGCTGCACATCCACCGCCGTACCTGGGAAAAGGCACAGACAGACCTAGAGCAGGCCCTGCAACAAAATCCTGATGACACGCAACGCGCCGACGTGCTGGACGCGCTTGCTGCGCTCTATCGCTACCTGCAGCACTACGATGACGCCATCGATGCGGCCCAAGAAGCGCTGGCCCTGCGCGAGCAGGCCGGCGATCTGCTCCAAGTGGCGAAATCACTGGGTAATCTTGGCCTTCTCTACAGCGCGACGGGGAATCAGGCCAACGCGGTTGCGGCACATCGCGAGGCGCACGATCTGGCACAGCAGCTTGGCAACCGCGAACTGGCGACAACCGCCCTCATCAACACCGGCCTGGCACAGCACATGGCCGGAGATCACCACGCCGCCATTGGCTCCTATCAGGCAAGCCTTGCCCTCGCCCGGGAGATCAACGCCCGGCTGGTCGAACTGCGTGCGCTGGCCAATCTAGCCGAGGTCTTGGCGGAAACTGATGATTATCAGAGCGCCACGGCCTGTTGGCAGGCTGCGCTGAAACTAGCCGAACAAGAGGCCTTCGACGACGAAAAGAGCTATCTACTCGAACTGGCGACGCGCTTTGCGTTCCCGCTGCCGCGCAGCGAGCAGAATGAGCGCAGCGGTGTCACCCCTACGCCGGCCTTCTCGAGAGATGCGTCTGGTAACCCGGATGCGGCCGATGAAGATCGGCACGTATTGGAACTTGCGCGACACGAGGGCAGCGTCACCCCGCGCCGGCTGATGGAAACAGCACACATCAGCAAGGCAACCGCCACACGCAGACTGGCTGCGCTGGCCGACGCCGGCAGGCTTGTCTTGCAGGGGCGCGGGCGCAACACACGGTATGTTCTGCCCGACCCATCACCCGGTTTGCAGAACGGCCAGCGTATCCATGAGGTGGACCTCCAGCAAATTTTCGTTCATCATCTACCGTGGCTTGCCCATCGCTATGGGATACGAGCGCTAGGCTGGTCGGACACAGATGCAACGGCCTCCGCCCAGCCAACTCTGGTGGCTCGTTTTGGGCGCTTACCCAACTTGCTGGCCTTTCTGGAACTGCGCGGCCTGCTGATCAAACATGCCGGGGTGCCGATTGATCTGCTCCCTGTGCAAGCCATCCCCTCTGGGCAGCCGGTCAGGTGGTTTACGGGAGAAGTTTGAACGATGGAGAGATGATAGCGTACTTTTCCGTTGAAGGGGAGAGCCTCTTGCGCCAAAGTCCCTATCACAACAACGGCAGAGGAGCTATCGGCATAACTCTCCCCGACTCCGCAACAGCCATGAATTCAGTGTAGCCGGCGGTCGCCCCAGCAAACCGGCCAGCACAGTTGCATTACCCCAGAAGCCATACATCTCGTAGTACTCAAACATGCGCAACAACGTAGTGACTGCATAGGTGGGCAGGCCGTTGGCGCGTGCATTGACGGCCCAGTCCGCGCGTGGGACACTGTCGAATCGCAGCGGGCGATCGAGCGCATCCGCCAGTCTCTGCGTCACCTCAGCCTGTGTGAACGCCTCACCGTTGGCGAGTTCATAGATTGCGCCTTCATGGCCGGCTTCGGTGAGCACACGTGCAGCCGCTGCGACGACGTCCTCCAGGTCGACCATGCCGATACGCGTATGGCCGGCATAGGGCACGCGGTAGACGCCCTCTGCACAGATAGCCGGCATATAGGCGAGTAGGTTCTGCATATAGGCCGTCGGCTGCAAGATCGTATAATCCAGGCCTGTTGTGAAGAGCAACTCCTCCACGCGCATCTTCTGCCAGTGGTGTGGCATTGCCTCTACCTGGGGGTGCAGCACCGAGTGATAGACGATACGTGAAACGCCGGCAAGTTGTGCCGCCTCTACCACACGGGCAGCGATTTCCGGCTCTGCAGGGTGCATATTAGGGCAGATGTGGTAGACGACCTCAACCCCGGCAAAGCTGCTGGCCAGGCGCGCCACATCGTCAAACTCGGCCTGCACCACATCAGCGGCGCCGAGCGAGCGCAACAGGGCGCTGCCCGCCATGCTGCGTACGACGGCACGTGCCTGTGCGCTGCGTCGGGCAAGCGCCTGCACGAGCGCACGCCCCGTCTTACCACCGGCGCCCGTGATCGCGATCATCCGCTCCTCCTCGCTCTTGCATCCTACCTGTCAATTTTCGCCGAAATCTGCCCAGCTGACTCGGGGCATGCGCCCGATCCGTGTTACGATAGTAGACTGGAACAGCGCCATCCTGCAAGCTCCAGTAAAGGTCGATAGAAAGCAGCGGACCTGGAGCGCAGTGCTGGCAGCGCTGTCGTGCGGTGACCAGACAACCGGCGTGTGCAAACGTTATGCATGCCGTAACACATACCTTTTGACAGCAACCATGGTGTATGATATTCGTACCCTATTGTGAAAAATGCAACGAAGGTACGCAACGTCACGTAGCTACAGGGCGAAATCACGTAGAATGTTTGTGTAGTGAGTGGACTTACTGCACAGGCAAGAGAGCGGTGGGAAATAGATCATGGGGTTTGCGGAAAGAGACCTACAGTTTAGCATTGAGCGCGAAAGACGTGCGGCAGCAATCTATCACGCCGCCATTACATCCGGCAGTGCGGTAGCAGTCTGGCGGCGCCCGCACGAACAGTCGGCGCGAGCGATCATCGACCTCTCCGGCACGCCACACATGGCGTCTGTCAACCTCCTGGAGCGTGAACCAGCCTTTGTCTTTGCACCCTTTGTGGCAGATCCAGCCGGCGCTGCCCTGCAACTGCGCGCCGACCTATGGTTCGATGGGAAGTCGTTGCACGTCCGCAACGCCAACGGCACACGCCAGCGTTCCGAACGTGCCGAACAAATCCTGGCAGCACTTCAGAACGGGGGGCAAAGCCA
>CAIRNL010000229.1 GCA_903879975.1 uncultured Chloroflexota bacterium
GGGCGCTGGCACGTCGTCAACGGCATGGTGATCCAGCCGGACATGAACCTGCCTGGCGGCGAATCCTTTGTGCGCCAGGTGCTGCTGGGCAAGCGCTGGATGCGCGAGCATCTGGGCATCGAGCCGCGCGTCGCCTACTGTGTGGACAGCTTTGGGCATGCCGCCACGCTGCCCCACATTCTGCAGCAATGCGGATTTGACGCCTACGTTTTCATGCGCCCCGGCCCGCACGAGAAGGAACTGCCTGCGAATGTCTTCTGGTGGCAGGCTCCCGACGGCAGCCGCATCCTCACGTTTCGCATCGCCGGCGCCTATACGACGCGCGAAGTCGACCAGGAGGCTCACATCCTGCATGCAGTCGCAGCCAAGCCGGCCGAGCTTGACGCGACGATGTGCTTCTTCGGTGTAGGGAACCATGGGGGCGGGCCGACGCGCGCCCAGATCGAGAATGTGCGCAGCGTGGCCTCTGCGCATCCGGAGCTGGAGATTTGCTTCAGCTCGCCGGCTGCCTACTTTGCCGCCATCGCCGGCCAGGCGAGCGTGTTGCCCACCGTCGCCGACGAGTTACAATTTCACGCTGTGGGTTGCTACTCTGTGAACAGCGCGCTCAAGCGGGCGCACCGCCAGGCCGAGTCGCGCCTGCTGGTAGCCGAACGGATGGCGGTGCTGGCCAGACAGTGGGCTGCGGCGCCCTATCCGCGGCAGCGGCTGGCCGAATTCTGGCATATGCTCTGCTTCAACCAGTTTCACGACACGCTGGGTGGCTCGTCGATCCGGGAAGCTGAGGACGATGCCATCGCTGCGCTCTCTGGTGTAGAGTCGGCTGCTGCAGCGCTGATCGACGATGCCGGCCGGCAGATTGCGGCGCGCGTCGACACAGAGGGGGAAGGTGGCGTGGCCGTGATTTTCAACCCACACGGCCACGGCTCCGATAGTTATGTCGAATATGAGCCATGGACTGACTGGGAGCCATGGGATGCCGGTGGGTGGGGTTTATTGGACGAAGAGGATCAGCCGGTAGCCTATCAGCTGATTGAGTCGCACCAGGCGCTGACGCCAGAGAGGGGTGGCATTCACCGGCTCCTGTGCCGCGTGCGTGTGCCGGCGCTGGGCTACAGGACGCTGCGGTATGCACGCCATGCGCCGCGGCCTGGATTGACGGAGCACGAAGCCCGCGCCACCGCCACGACGTTAGAAAATGACTTGCTCATTGCACACTTCGATGCGGCTACCGGCGTCCTCACATCGTGCATCGACAAGGTAAGCGGCGTCGAATACGCCGGTGCCGGCGGCTGGAATGTCGGTCAGGTGCTGGAGGATACGAGCGACACATGGTCGCATGGCGTTCAACGCTATGCGCGTGTCATCGGAGCCTTCGGCGATGCACGCATCACGGTGGGCGACTGCGGCCCCTTACAGGCATCGCTGCTCATCGACCGCAGCTACGGCGCCAATCACTGGCAGCAGGAGGTCATCCTGCGCTGCGGCGAACGCGCCCTCACCTTCCGCAACTGGCTGCTGTGGCAGGAGGAGTGGCGCCTGGTCAAGCTCGCCTTCGATGTCAACACGCATGCACCCGAAGCGACGCATGACATTCCCTTCGGCTGGATTCAGCGGCCGTGTGACGGCAGTGAAGTAGCCACGCAGATGTGGATGGAAGTCAGCGGCCCGGATGCGAGCGGCATTCCTCTGGGGGCAGCGTTGCTCAACGACGGCAAATATAGCTGCGATGTCATCGACAGCACGATGCGCCTGACCATCCTACGCTGTGTGCCCTATGCCTATCACAAGCCGCCGCACACCTTCGGCCTGCGCCGCCGCTATGACTGGGTCGACCAGGGATTTCAGGAGTTCACCTGTGTCGTCTGTCCGCACACGGGTGACTGGCGAGAGGCGGGCGTCGTGGCGCGCGCGCGGCTGCTCAACCAGCCCCTCGTGACGATCACCCACCATGCACATGTGGGTGATCGTCCGCGCCAGGACTCGCTGGCCGGCCTCGACGTCGCCCATTTGGAAGTGACTGCAGTCAAGTGTGCCGACGATGGTCACGGGCTGATTGTGCGCGTGGCCGACACGCACGGTTGCGGCGGTGCCGGCACCCTGCGCTGGCAGAATCAGACATTTTCAATCGAGGTGGCCGCGTTTCAGGTTGCGACCTTCCGTCTGATCGAGCAGGGCGGGCGCTGGGAAATCGTCCGCTGTGATATGCTAGAACAAGGATGAGACCTCATGCCTGATTTTGTTGCCTATACCGACAAACATCTGGACGTTGCGCTGCAGCGCCTGGGCGACGGCGTCTACAC
>CAIRNL010000230.1 GCA_903879975.1 uncultured Chloroflexota bacterium
CGTGCACCAGTGGTACGACACGGCCCTGGCGCCGTGACCTTTGCCGGGCTGTCCCTGCAAGCTGGATCGAACGGGAGCGAGCGTCGGCTCGCTCCCATTTCGTTCGATTGAAACAGGCGACATGATGAGAGAAGGTTCGATGCGTCGCAGGGGCGGAACCCGGCTTGCCCTGTTCTGCGCGCTGCTGTTCCTGGCAGCATGTGGTGGCAGTGACCTAACTGTTGAGCCAGCAGCACGCCCTGGGCCAGCTATCGACCTGGCAGGCGTGCTGCCGACGCCCACTCCAGCGCCGCCTGTGCTGGTGGGAGAGCCGCAGCCGGGCGGCACATGGACGCGGGCACTGTCCCAGGATCCGGTCTTGCTCAATCCGATCCTGGCCGCCGACAGTGCCAGCCAAGCGGTCACGCGCATGATCTTTCCGGCACTGGTGCGGCCGAACCCCATCACAGGCCAGTACAGTGCGGAAGGGGCTGTGGCGGAGCGCTGGGAGGTGTCGCCTGATGGGCGCACGTGGACTTTCTATCTGCGCCCCGCTATCACCTGGAGTGACGGCGATCCGGTCGATGCCACCGATTTCAAGTTCACCTACGATGCGATCCGCACGCCGGCCCTTGACTCGCCCTACCAGCGTCTGGCCGCACCAATCGAGTCCATCGAAATCGTCAATCCGTTGACCGCACGCGTGACGTTGCGCGAGCCACGCTGCGATGTCCTAAACAGATTGTATGTCGGCTGGATGCCCAGCCACCGCTACGCGCCGGATTTCAGCGACGTCCTCGGTAATTTTTTCAACGTGGAACCTGATATCAGCGCCGGCCCCTTTCTCCTTCAGAGCTGGATCCCCGGCGAAAATGTCGAACTGCGGCGCAACAGCCGCTACTGGCAAGGGGTGCCGTTCATGGATCGTATGCTCTTCCGCATCGTGCCCGACCCTGACGAGCGCCTGAATCTGCTGCGCAGTGGCGAACTGGACGAAGCGCTGCTCGAACCAGATCAGTTGGTCAACCTGCTCGATGCACCTGCCGTCAAAGTGGCCAGCGCGCCAGTCGATGCCTACGATTTCATTGCCATCAATCTGGCGAACCCGGAAGCGCCGCAGCGCGGTCTCAACGAAAGCGGTGCCTTTGTGTCGCAAGATCCGCATCCGCAGCTGGCCGACCGCATCGTGCGCCAGGCGATGGCGCATGCCATTGACTACCCAGGAATTGTCGCGGCCAGCTACCTCGGCCAGGCGTATCCGCTGCCTGCCAACGTTCTGCCCATCATTCCCTGGGCATACGATACCACCCTCGAGCCGGCAACTTATAACCCCGATCTATCGCGCAGCCTGCTCCAGCAGGATGGGTGGATTGACAGCAACCGCGACGGAATCCGCGAGAAAGATATCCGCTCGCTGCGCCTGACGCTAATTGTGCCGGAGAGCAATCCCTACTACCAGCGTATTGCCGAAACGGTGCAAGATCAGTTGAACGCAGTCGGTTTCGATATCACCGTTTCTGTACTGTCAGACCGCGCCTATGCGAGCCGGTTGCTTGGTCAGAGCTTCGACCTTGCGCTTGGTGGCTGGTCGGGGATCGGCGTCGATCCCGACGATCATGAGCTGTGGCAGGCTGCTACCGACCGGCCGGGCAGTGGCTTCAACTTCATCAGCTACCAGAACCCGCGTATCGAGACCCTGTTGCAGCAGGGCACACGTGGGCCTAGCTGTGATCCGCAGATGCGCGCACCTGTCTACCGCGAGATTCAGCAGATCCTCCAGAACGATATGCCCTATCTCTTCCTGGCCGGCATCGTGCGCAATATCGGCTACACCAATGCATGGGGCGGTATCGAGCCCGGCCTGTGGGACTTTTATCATAACGTGCACGAGTGGTATAGTCTGAGATAGATACGCCGACGATGTCGCTGGCAGCGTGAGATTCAGATGACACTTGACGAGCAGGCTGCTGCCCCGCAAGTTGGCGGCGACAATCGAACCGGTGAAACGGCGACAGGCGATCCATATGATCGCACGTGGTTGAGCTCGATCGCCCGGCCGGCGCTGATTATCCTGATGGTCAGTATGATCGACGTCGCGCTCCTGGCCTTCCTCCACCAGTACGCGCCGGAGATGGTGCCGGCTATGGGGTGGACGATCCTCGCCCTGGGCGTGCTGGCGGCTGTCATCGGCGTGACGACCACCACATGGCTTGCCTTACCCGACCAGCGCCTGCGTCGCTCGGCTGCCTACCGAGCCGCCGAAATTGCACTGTTGCTCACCGTCGCACGCGTAGCCATCTGGGCGATTCAGGGCATCCCGGACCCACTGCTCGTGCTGACAGACCCAACAGGCGTTTTTGCCGACGGCTACTTCCTGATCGCTGTTATCACTGTATTGTTCACTTGGTTTGCCGCCATTGACTTTACCAGCGACATGGCGCAACTTGCCCTTCAGCCGGACGAACTGTGGCTGAGCCGCCGCACCCAGCTCGGCACTGCAGACTCAGCGCGCTCCGCGCCCACGGATCGTGCCCAGGTCGTGCGTCGCTTCCTGGGGCGCTGGGTTGGCTGGGGAATCTTTCTGATTCTACTCGCCTCGACGCTGCGTTTGGGGATCACACGGCCGGCCTTCTGGGCACTGAGCCGTCAGGATGTCGATCTGCGCGTCGTGGGTGCCGTTCTTACCTATTTTGTCGTGGGACTGCTGTTACTCAGCCAGGGGCAGCTTGCCATGTTGCGTGCACGGTGGACGCTGGCTCGCCTGCCGGCCGCGCCAGGCGTGACGCGCATCTGGCCCATCTACACTGCCATCGTGCTGCTCGCCTTTGCTGCCATCGCCGCTTTTTTGCCCCTGGGCGACACCTATCTCCTCTCACTGATCTTGAGCACGATCCTCAACGCGGCGTTCGCGCTGGTTTACCTCTTGTTTCGCCTGCTCACGGTCGCGTTTCTCATGCTGCTTTCTCTGCTTCCCTTTTCTGATCGCACTGCCGAGCAGATGGCCGAACAGCCGCCGGTGCAGGCAGCACTCGACCCAGCCTCCGCGCCCCTCGCTGTCCCGCCCTGGATTGGCGGTCTCTTTTTCTGGATCTCTGTTGCGTTCCTGATCGGCTACGCTGCCTATTTCTACTTCAGCGACAAGGACGCAACCCTGGGCTGGCTGCGTCGCTTTCTGGCCCGGCTCGCTGCACAGCTGCTGGCCTTTGGGGGGGCGGTGCGCACCTGGCATCCGCAGGCCTTGCGCGCCACACCCGCCGGCGAATCAGACGGTCGACCTGGCCTTGCCGCGTGGGCGCGCCGTCTGTTGCCATGGGGGCTGCTGTCGCCCAACCAGCGCGTGCGCTATCTCTATTTTCAACTGCTGGAGGCAGCAGACGAGCATGGCCTGCCGCGACGGCAGAGCGAAACACCCGATCGCTTTGCCACGCGGCTGCATCAGGCTCTGCCCGCTGCACCTGAAGAGCAACAGGCGATCACGGGCCTGACCAATGCCTTTGTCGGTGTGCGCTACGCAGGGGAGGAAACAGACCTGGCGCAGACCGAAGTGTTGAAGCGGCTGTGGGCGACGGTACGGACTGCACTATCGACGAAAAAGCGCAGCGAACCGGTGTGACAAAAAGTTGCCTTGACGCCATTTTATGTCGCTGATATAATCGATTCTAGAGGAAATGTCATAGCGAGAAGTGGTCTGAAAATCGGCAGCGCGCCGACGGAAGATCGTGTCGCACATCAAAACAAGGTTGGTTGGTGATGTCTGATTCAGCGGGAATGGAAAGAGCCCCGGTCGGCGGGAATAACCAGAGTGCCTCCGATCTGGAGTTATTCGAGCAGTACCTGAATGAGGGGATCGACCTGGATATGCCCGGCCGCGGCGATCTGCGGGAAGGCGTCATTGTCGAGATCCGTCCATCTGAGTTGCTGGTCAACATAGGCAGCAAGCGCGATGGCGTCGTCCCGCAGTCTGACTTGGCGAAGCTCGACGCAGAGTTCGTCAAAAACCTGCGCGAGGGGCAGACCGTCGATGTTGTGGTTGCACGCCAGCCGGAAGACGATAGCGTCTTTTTGTTGAGTATTGCAGACGCACAACAGAAACGCGACTGGCTGGTGGCTGAGCAACTGCTCGAGAGCGGTGCAATCACCGATCACAAGGTTCTCGGCTTCAACAAGGGTGGGCTGACCGTCGAATTTAATCACCTGCGCGGCTTTGTGCCTGCCTCACATATTGTGGACATGCCGCGCAATCTGAGCGAAGATCAGCGCCGCTCTGAATTCGAGGCGCGTATCAGCCAGGTCATGCGCCTCAAGGTCATCGAGGTCGACCCAAAACGGCGTCGCTTGGTGATGTCGCAGATGCTGGCCGAGCGCGAGCATCGCTCTACGTTGCGCGAAGAACTCTTCAAAACACTGGCAGTGGGCGATGTCGTGACCGGTACTGTGCGCAGTATGCGCCCCTTTGGCGCCTTCATTGACATTGGCGGCGTGGATGGCCTGCTGCACGTCAGTGAGATCGGCTTTGGCAACATCAACCACCCACGTGACGCACTCTCGGTCGGCGAGGAAGTCGAAGTGCAGGTCATCCGCATCGATACCGACAGCCAGCGCGTTGCCTTGAGCCGAAAGCGCCTCCTCTCCAATCCATGGGACGGCGTGGAGGTACGCTATGCCTTAGGCAGTATCGTGCCTGCAACTATCACGCGGCTGGCCGATTTCGGCGCCTTTGCCGAACTAGAGCCGGGTGTTGAAGGGCTGATCCATATCAGTGAGATTGCTGATATCGCTGTGGCAGAGCCGCTCAAGACGGTTCATGCCGGTGACAAGATTCAAGTCAAAGTGCTGCGCGTCGATCCGAAACGTCAGCGTATCGGGCTGAGCATGCGCCAGGTCGATCAACCGGATGCCTGATGGCTGTGGACGAATGATTCTATTCTGTAAGACCGGGTTCCTCAGTGAACCCGGTCTTTTTTGGGCATAACAGGGCGTCTCAGTTTGCTGAAACAGGGCGCAGCCTACTATAATAAAAAACGAGCTGTTTGTGGCCAATGGCTATTCGGAGGCTGAAAGATTTGGCCGGCAGCGATCGCTGACTTGTATTGACGAAGGGGGGTGACAAGATGAGTGTTGAACTTCGCCCAGGCGAATCCCAGGATAGCCTGCTGAAGCGGTTCCGCAAGGCTGTTGCTGAGGCTCGGATCCTGCCGATCGTCAGACAGAAGCGCTGGTTTACATCGAAGAGTGAGATCCGCCGAATTAAGCGCCAGAA
>CAIRNL010000231.1 GCA_903879975.1 uncultured Chloroflexota bacterium
CCGCAGTCTGGCAGGTGGTCGAGGGGAAGCTGCTCGACGCCGACCTGCTGCGCAACGAGCTGGCACAGCTGCGGGCAACGGTCACCGAGACGAGCACCGCCTACACGCAGCGCCTGGAGGCCATCGCCGCAGCCGTCGCCGACATCCAGCGCAAACTCGGCATCCTGCTCGACCAGCTGCTGGTAGAAGGCTTCACCAGCAGCGTGGTCGAGGATCGCCGGCGGCTGCTGGTGCACCAGCTGCACGATCTGCAGATCGAGGAGGCGCGCACCCAGGCCGCGCTCGACGCCACCACGCTCAGCGCCGCACAGGAGCAGACCGTGCTGGCCTTCGCCGAATCGCTGCGCAGCCAGCTGACCGACCCGAACCCCGCCTTGCAGCGGCAGGTGCTGGAGCTGCTGCAGGTGAAGGTGGAGGTGGTCAGCCAGACAGAGTTCCGGGTGACCGCGCTCATCCCCCTCGCCGAGCGGATCGAGCTGCCGCTCGACAAGGGCGGCGGGCGCCGCAGATCGAACGAGAATGGGTCGGTTGTGAGGCCTTTGTCGCTTGGAAACATGCGGGAAACGTAAGTGACCCACTGGCTCGGCTGATCGTCACAATTTTGTCTTCTAACGGCTGGCGCAGAGTCTCCAGGTTGCGGCTGCCGAACTCTGGTAACTCGTCCAGGAAAAGCACGCCACGGTGAGCCAGGCTGATCTCGCCTGGCCTTGGCCAGCGTCCGCCACCCACCAGACCTGCATGGCTGATCGTGTGATGCGGCGCGCGGAAGGGTCGCACGCGAATCAATGGCTCGCCGGCCGGCAGAGCATCAGCCACCGAGTAAATCCGTGTGATGTCCAGCGCCTCGCGCAGGGTGAGTTTGGGCAGGATCGAGGGGAGTGCCCGCGCCAGCAAAGTCTTGCCAGCGCCCGGCGGCCCTTTCAGCAAGACATTGTGGCCGCCGGCACATGCCACCTCCAGCGCCCGCTTGGCATGCTCCTGACCCTTGACGTCGCGGAAATCCACCGGATAGACCGGCTCTGGGTCGTCGGCAAAGTTCAAAGTATGCTCGTGACGCAAGATGGCCTGGCGCCCGCACAGGTGCGCGGCAATGTCGGCCAGCGAACGCACTGGGTAGACGTCGACGCCTTCGACCAGAGCCGCTTCAGCCGCATCGCTGGCCGGCACGAAGAGGCGGCGGAAGCCCAGCTTGTGGGCCACACTAGCCATGGGCAGCACGCCGTTGACGTGGCGCACGCTGCCGTCCAGGCTCAACTCGCCGAGCAGGAGCGCGTCGTCCAACTCGGCAGGCACCTGGCGGGTGGCGGCCAGGACCCCTACCGCAATCGGCAGGTCGTAGGCCGGACCTTCCTTGCGCAGGTCGGCCGGCGCCAGATTGACGGTGAGGCGATGTTGGGGATAGAAGAAGCCACTGTTGGTGATGGCAGCGCGCACGCGTTCGCTGCTCTCGCGCACTGCCGTGTCGGGCAGGCCGACGAGCGTTACCTTTTCGAGGCCGCTGGCGATATCGACCTCCACGTGGACAGTCTGCGCATCCAGCCCGATCACGGCACAACTGTGTACCTGGGCAAGCATGGTGTACCCTTTCTGGGGTCAGCAGAACGGTAACCGCATACCTCAGTTATACATCGACTGCCGCCAAAAAGAGTCTGGCAAATGATGGAATTTCCGGCATGACTTTCGAGATGCAAACGCAATCGGCTGTTCCTCGCGCCAGGCAGGAGCCGGTATGGAATGGCTGTGGGTTGCCCAGGATTTGCCGTTCAGCGTTCGGCAGCGACATAGCGGACGCCGCTTGCGCCGGCAACGACAAGGTCCGTCGCCATGGCAAGGAAGAGTCCGTGCTCGACAATACCGGCGCGGTGCTCCAGCGCGCGCGCCAGCCCAGGCAGGTCGTCGATTGGGCCGAAATGACAGTCGACAATCCAGTTGCCGTTGTCTGTCACGTAGGGTGTGCCGTCAGCGCGCGTACGTAGATGGACGGCGCCACCGATGCTTTCCAGGAAGTGCGCCTGCGCAGTGAAGCCATAGCGCATCACTTCCACGGGTACGGGCCACGTGACCCCTAACTGCGGTGATAGCTTGCTCTCATCGACAACAATGACCAGCCGCCGGCTTGCCTGTGCCACGATTTTCTCGCGCAGGAGCGCTCCGCCACCCCCCTTGATGACGTTGATCCCCGGGTCGACTTCGTCGGCACCGTCGATGGTGACGTCGAGCGCGCACGGCAGATCCTCGCTCAGCAGCGGGATGCCTAGCGCTTCGGCCTCGCGCAGCGTGGCGGTGGAAGTGGCAAAACCAACGATGTTGCGCAGGACACCTTCGTGTATGAGCCGGCCGATGCGGCGCACTGCATGGATGGCCGTGCTGCCCGTTCCCAGGCCGACGGCCATGCCCGATTCGACAAAACGCACAGCATATTCGCCGGCTTCAACTTTAAAGTGATTCGCCGCGCCTGCCGAGGAGGTAGATGGCTGCTTCATAGCCTGTTCCTATGTGTCTGTACATGATTTTCCATCACTGGTCAGGGCTGCGTCATCCGGTCCAGTCCGTAGCGAGCCGCGCCGGTCAATGCTGCCTGTGTCAGAATGACATGGACTGGGATGTGGCTCATCATCGCCGCAAAACGGCCCTTGTTGACGAAGGCCTCCATGAAGCGGCTGCTCTGGAGCTTGGGCAGAATGCGTCGCGGGATGCCGCCGCCGAGATAGACGCCACCGGTCGCCAGCACCTTGAGGGCCAGGTTGCCTGCCTCGGCGCCGAGCAAGGAGACGAACATATCCAACGTGGCCACGCAGAGGGGGTCGGGATCGGCCTCGTTGAGCGCGGCCTGCACAATGAGCGGCGTACGGTCGGCTGCGTCATCGAGCTGGGCGGCCAGAGCAGGCGACTCGATGGCATAGCGGCTGTCGCGGAAGAAGTCGTAGAGATTGGGAATGCCAATGCCAGAGCAGACGCGCTCGTAGCCGACATGGCCAAAGCGTTTGAGCATGTAGCGTAGCAGTTCGATCTGCATGCCGTCGTTCGGGCCGAAGTCGGTATGCCCGCCTTCTGATGCATAGGCCATATAGGCGTTCTCGGTCCAGACAAGGAATGCTTCGCCCAGGCCAGTGCCCGGCGCAATGACTGCAATTGCGCCGTATTCGGTTGGCTCGCCGCGGTTGATTGTCTCTAGATCGGACGGCGCTAGATGGGGTACGGCATAGGCGGTTGCCTGCAAGTCGTTGAGCAACCAGACGCGGCGCAGGTTCAACTCGGCCG
>CAIRNL010000232.1 GCA_903879975.1 uncultured Chloroflexota bacterium
CGTTTACCAGGATCGCCTTCCACGTCCGGCTCGACCAGACGGCGGAAGCGGCGACGCAACATCTCGCGCATGCTGGCGAAGTCATCTGGGGCACCCTGGTTGCCTTTGCCTCGAATCTTGAATCGCTTGTATGCAGCTTTGGCGGGTGCTCCCTTGACGAAGACCACCATAGATCCGACGGTGTTTGTCCCTTGCAGAGTGCTGATGTCGTAACACTCAATGCGTGATGGCGGCTTTTCCAGGTGCAGCACCGATTGGAGTTCGGCGACCGCTTCGGTCTGGCGGTTGGTGTCAGCCGCCTGCTCGGCCTGGCGCACGCGCAGAAATTCAGCCGCATTCTCCCGCGCCAGCTCTAGCAGCTTGACCTTGTCGCCACGCCGGGGTACGCGCAACTGCACCTTTGCGCCGCGATGGTCGGTCAGCCACTCCTCGATCACGACGTGGTCGGGCGGCATGGCCTGTACGAGGATCAGCGACGGGATAAAGGCCACGTTGTCGTAGAACTGCTGGAGAAAGGCGCCGATCAGCGCGCCAAGCCGGCTGGTGCCAGCCGGGTCCACTTCAGTGCCTTCCCCGTTGTTTCCCTGGAGATTGAAGACCTCTGCACCCTCCAGCAAGAAGCTATCGCGCCCGACGAGCCGACCATGGCGCACCATGAAGACCTGTACTGCGGTGTCGGCGGTGCGTTCGTCCTGCGCAAGCGCTACGTAGTCAACATCCTCCATCGCTGCCGACACAATTTTCTGCTGCTCGGCAATACGCTGCGCCGACTGCAGACGGTCGCGATAGATCGCCGCCAGCTCGAATTGTAGGTTCTCGGCTGCACGCTCCATCTGCTCCTGCAGCTGGCTTAGGACCTTGTCACTGTTGCCTTCCAAGAATTGCATCAACTGCTGGATCGTCTCGCGGTATTGCTCGCGACTCTGTGCACCAATGCAAGGGCCGCCGCAGAGCTTGATGTGGTAATAGAGACAAGGGCGCAGGTCGGCGCCAGTGATGGTGCGCTCACAGTCTAGGTAGGGAAAGACGCGGCGCAGTGCGTCGAGCGTCTCGTAGCAAGCACGGCTGCTCGTGTAGGGGCCGAAGTAGCGAGACCCGTCCTTGCGCAGGCGTCGCACAACCTGGATTTTGGGGAAGTCTTCCTGCCAATTGACCTTGATATAGGGGAAGGTTTTGTCGTCCTTGAGCCGCACGTTGTAGCGCGGCTTGTAACGCTTGATTAACTCGTTTTCGAGGATCAGCGCCTCTAGTTCGGTCTTGGTAACCCACCAGGAGATGTCAGCAATTTCGCCGACGAGTGCCTGCGTGCGCGGGCTGTGATGGGCCGATAAGTGAAAGTAGCTGCGTACACGGCTGCGCAGAACCACGGCCTTGCCAACGTAGATCACTGCGCCAGCAGCGTCCAGCATTTGATAGCAGCCTGGGGCTACCGGCAGCGTGTCTAGTTTCTGGACAACCTTCTCTGGCAGCTGGCCGTTCATGCCGTTGATTGTATCATGGGTGCGGGTGCAACCCAATGATCTTTGTGCCGCCTGGCAATAGGCCTTGTGCTTGCCTGCAGGCTTGTATAATCGTATCATTGTTTCATGCGCCATGAAGAGTGTCGTCGATTCGAACGGGATGTATACCAACGATTGGGACGATCCTAGCACCGGACACACGCATCATCAATAGGACGCGTGCGCCCATCCGTGACAGAGACGTTCTCGCCAAGAATTCGCTACACACCCGATTCGATGAAGTGACTGGATGGCCAGAGCACAATCATCGACAGCCCAATCATGTTCTCAAAAGGAGTAGGTTTTATGACCGAACAAATCCAACGCTATCGTCGCGCCCGTCATGCAGTGCTGCGCCTACTCGCCGCCTCGCTCCTGCTGTTGTCCGTACTGCCGGCTGCTGCTGCTAACGGCCAGGATGCTGAACCTGTGACGCTCCCTGCCAGCCTTGCGGATCAACTGGCCGCTCTGCCAAGCCTTACCACCGCGCCTGTGCCGGAAGGCATCGAACTTCCTGCCGGCATGACTGCCGCAGAAGTTGCGCAGATGCCCGATCGCACCCAATTTGCTGTCGTCAGCTATGAGGTGCAGGGCGACACCGTCAATGCCACCGTGCAGCTGCCGGCTTCAAAGTCGACGTTCATCTCCTCAGGACAGCCGAACAGCAACTTCGCCGGCCTCAGCACCGTCAGTCTGGGGTGGGACCAGAGTTCCTACAACGCAATGCGTACTCTGGTACAGTTTGATCTGGGCTCGCTGCCGAGCAACGCCCAGATCAACACGGCCACCTTCTATATCAACCAGTCGTTGATCAACCCGTCGAACGATGGCAGTGCCATGGACTTCCGCGCCCAGTTCATGCAGCAGTCGTGGAATGCCAGCAGCGTGACGTGGAACAATGCCAACTATCTCGGCGGCGATTCGCTCCCGTTGGGCAGCATTCCGCCAGTCATTGGCTGGGTGAGCGGGGGCGCAACGGATGTAGTCAAGGCCTGGGACAGCGGCCGACCGAACTACGGGCTGATCATTACCGGTGACGAGACGCCGAGCCGTGGGCGCTGGCGCCAGTTCTACTCGCGTTCGATTCCGCAGTTTGCCCCCTACATCCTGGTCAACTACTCGGCCAACTGTGACACTGCTGTACCGGTTTCTAGTATGGGGGCGTTGAGCAGCTTCAAGCCGGCCGAATTCCTGGTCAAATGGTCTGCCTTTGACCCTGACCAGCCTGGTTGTAAGGCCAGTGGGGTTGCCTGGTATAACGTACGCTACCGCATTAACGGCAGCGGCTGGACCAGCTGGAAGAATCAGAGCTCGTCTACAGAGA
>CAIRNL010000233.1 GCA_903879975.1 uncultured Chloroflexota bacterium
CAACTCGCAAGGATGGCCGTGGAACGCCTTCATGCACGCACCAATCCAGGTTTCTTTTTCAAAGTTCATGCTTCAATCGTCGCTCTTGCCCTGACCAACGCCAACTAGCAATCACGGTATAAGATTGTGTGAAGATGCCTTGCATCTGCCTCGCCAGACGATCGGCATCTTCATATCGGCCGGCGAAAATCGCCTCTCGTACCGCCGGCAGCACGGCGCGCGCGGCCAAGTTGTCGCCTGGGCGCGGCCCGCCGGACCAGAGCGTATCCTCGTTCAGTTGCAGGCGCTCTTCCGCAACGCCGCCAAAGACCATCGCCCCCAGCCGACCGTTGCCGACCGGCAGCGCCTCGACCCAGGCCTTTGCCGGCTGGGCATACCATAGTCTATGTTCTACCAATGCCGTCTCCATGGCTGTGCCAGGCTCCTCCGCTTGTGGTGCGCCACCAGGGTTACAGCTGCAGTTCGATCATCTGGTGGCCGTCGATTGACGGTACAACGAATTCGACGCGACCGCCATGCATCTCGAAGGGAAGTGCCTCTCCCTGCGGGACGGCGACGACACTCTTGACGATGCCAGGCACACGTACGGACAGGGCCGTGTCATAAAGTGGAATCACATCCTCGATGATATCGAAGAACTCACCGCGCCGTTCAGGAATGTAGTGCAACAAGTGGACGATCTGCCGCCGCTGATCTGCCTGTTCGTTGACCGTGGCGCGTATCGTCGATGGCCCGGTGTGGCGAAGGAGCGGTTCCGGTATCAGCAGATCGAGCGCGTTACAGAGCAGCCGTTTGCACCACAGCGGCGCAACCTTTTGGTAGATGGTGAAGATCGGGCTGCTGAAATAGATCGCGTTCCCAGTACGGATGACAGCTGGGTTGCGAATCTGCCCGGCCGACGGCGTGTGGCGGTGCGAGCAGAAGTGCTCCCATGTGCGGTCAAAGTAGCTGGGCACGATGTCGGCCAAAACCTGGCTGCCTGTTTGCGCAGTCACATCCATGCCACGAATGTACATGGCGTGTTCTGTCGGCGGCAAGCCTTCAGCCAGTTCAGGTCTCGGTAAGATGTATTCGACAAAATCTGAGCGATCGTAGACCCGGCCGCGCGCAAGGTTGCCAGCTGCGTCGATAGGCCCATCGCTGGCCAGCGTCACGCCGAGCGCATCGAGGCCGAAGGCATTTTTGTCAGGGTTGAGCCCCGATTCGAAAGTCGCAAGCAGGCTGCCGCCCTGTGCCAGGTAGGCGTCGAGCTTGCCCGCCAACGAAGCGTCAACCGGGATGGCGTCCGGCAGAATCACCACGCGGTAGGGCGTCAGGTCGCTTGCCGAGTCGACGATATCAAACTGCTGGGCAGCTTCCTCCAGCAAGCGCGTGGCGCCCTTGGTGGCGTCCGGCAACTGGCCGGCGCTGCCGCCGGCGAATTCCTCAGGCGTGAACACAGCGATATCGCAAAGCGGTCGAGCGCCATGACACCAGGGCTCTTTCTGCTCGACCTCCGCATAGACTTTGCCGATCAATTCGTAGACGGATCGCTCGATGCGCCCGCGTGGCGGCAACTGGTCGCCGATCATACACTTGGCATTCATCGCCAGCATCTGAAAGACCTCGTATTGCAGCGCAGCTAGGTTTTTGAAGGAGTGGAAATCGCCCCACGAGGTGTGGAACTTGCCGGTCATGCCCAGCACGTCTATCCCCAGCGTACGCGCATAGCGTGTGCTGACCGGGAAGTGCAGGTATCCCCAGCCGCCGCTGGGAAGTGTTTCCAGTTCCCAGTGCGAGTAGGCATCGACCACCGCACGGTGGCGCGTACCGACATGGCCGGCATTGAAGAAGAGGCTCACCTCTGGATTGATGGACCACACAAACGCGCTCAACTCGCGTTTGAAGTCGTTGAGTGAGTCGAGTGCGAATCGAGCGCGTTGCTCGGCGTTTGCCGGGTCCAGCCCGGCGGCACGCATGCGATCTTGCGTGTAGGGATCGGTGGACGGGATGACGCGCACGATGTCGAAGAAGAGACCGTCGGTAGGCAGCATGGCCATGATTTCGCGTACGTGCGGCTTGAGAAATTCCTCGACGTAGGGGGAGTTGACGTTCATCTCACGGTAGAAGCCGGCCTCGAAGGGCGGCGTGCCGACGATGCGTCCCTGCTCGTCGGTGCAAATCCACTCCGGGTGCCGGCGTGCCGTGAAGTGATCCCACTGTACGGTGGTGTAAATGGGTACCCGGATACCACGCGCGTGGCACGCGTCGATCTGCTCCTTGAGCAGGTTGCGTGTCAAGTACGGGTGACGCCGTTCGGGGTTGAGTTCGGTGTCGTAGTAGATCCAGCCGTGATGGCAGCGGGCAAAGCAGGTAATCGAGTTGACGTGCGCTTTGACCAGCGTATCGGCAAATTCGTCGGGGTCGAAGTCGGCACCGATGCCAGAAATTTCTTCGCTGGTGTGAAAGTCGAGATGGATTTCTCGATAGGGTAGGAAGTCGGCACGGTTCATGGGTTGAGCTCCTCTGGTGAGTTTCTAGGGACTGTACGATCGGGCAAATCAAGACAGAGTAGAATGGCGCGGCTCGCGTACCCATACAGCCAGCAAGAGGCCGCCCAAGGCAGCCACGCTGGCGGCCACGGCAAGCATGGCTGGGAAGCCGCTCACTGTCGCCAGCCAACCACCTAGAATCGGTGCCAGGACAATCGTCGGCGCCAGCAATGTATTGGTCAGACCGATATAGGTCGGGCGATCCTCTGGCGCAGAAAACTCCAGGATGATGTTCAGGCCGGAGACTGCGTCGCCCGATGAGTGCATGCCGAGCAGAACAAAGCTGAGCATGAGCCAACTCAGGTTCGGCGCCAGAAGGGTGTTGATCGCACCCAACGCAAGTGCAAAGGCCGCTGCACTCAGCACCACCTTGTGGCCTATGCGATCGCCGATAATACCCCAGGCCAGGCTCATCACAGCCTGACTGGCCACCAGCACTGCTGTCAGCAGGCCGATGGCTGTACCGTCGAGGGTGAAGCGCTGGCTGCCATAGATGATGAAGAAACCCGGCGCCATGGTGCCTAGGATGACGACTGTGCGGCTGATGAAGAATCGCCGGTAGTTGTGGTTGGTACGCAACAACACCGGCAACTGCCGGAAGTAACTGCGGGTCGAGATGTGCCCCTTCACGATCGCGCTGGGAGGTTCGCGATTGAGCGCCAGCCCGACAAAAGAGATGCAGGTCGCTAGAAAGGCCAGCAGGAACAGCAGGCTGAAGTTGTTGGGATAGAGGTAGCTGTCGAGGATGCGGCCGACCAGCACTGCGCCCACAACGCCCATTAGCGCACCCAGGCCATGGCCCAGCCCGGACCACAGGCCGCGCCGTTCCAGAGGGATCACTTTGGCAATCATGTCGTACCAGGCGGGCATACCCGCGCCTGCACTGAAGCCTGAGATCGCCAGGCACGCAAGCGTGAGCCCCAGCGCAACGTGAGGCGCTGGCACCGCAAAAAACCAGACCGCTGCACCCATCAGCAAATAGGGCAGCCGCTCACCGACACTTCCTACCAGCATGACATAAGGCTTTTTGTAGCGCAGCCGTTCGGTGAAGTTTGCAGTCAGGAGCTGTGGCAGGTAGATGCCGAGCCCATAGAGCGCTGCAATCAAGCCGATTGCCAGGTTCGAGTCGGTCAGCTTGCTGACGAGGACGGGCAGCACCGTATCGCGTGAGACAAGGCTGATCCCGAGCGTAATAAACGAAATGTCGATCAGGTTGACGCTGAAATTCCAGGCCAGATTCGAGTGCGTGCGTTCTTCCAGAACAGATTGCGCCATGACAACCTTTCGCCCCCTAGTGCGCGATGCGCATGAGCAAGTAGCCGAAAGTGCGGTCGACTACTACCGCAGAAATTTTGGGGACATGTGGTTTGACGGCATACCGTTCAGATGGGCCGTCGATGCAGAAAAGCCTCTTCTTGTTGACGACAGGGTGTGATTTGCAATGTCTCGCGTTGTGCAGGATGGGCGTGCTTCACCGGGTGCCTGAAGTTTCATGTGGCAGCCGTGCCCAATTGCGCCTCTATCCCTTGATGCCCGTCAATGCGATGCCTCGCACGACAGACGCTGACCAAAAAAGAAGACAAGTAACACTGGCAGCAGCACGAGCAAAGAGACCGCCATCATGTATTGATAGTTGGCATTCCCGTAGGCGCCGCGGAACATGTTGAGTGCCACCGCCAATACCTGCTTATCCATCGAGCGAATGTAGATTAGCGGATAGAGGAAATTATTCCAGTTACCGATAAAGCCGAAGATGACCACAGTCGCCAGCGCCGGCTTGGACAAGGGCAGGATAATGTTCCAAAGAATTCGCCAAGAGGACGCCCCGTCAAGGCGGGCCGCTTCGTCCAGCTCACGCGGAATACCCATGAAAAACTGGCGAAGCAGAAAAATGAAAAACGGCCAGCCAAACCACGGCGGCACCATCAGGGGTAGCCACGAATCGTTCCACCCCAGCCGGGTGAAAAGGACATACTGAGGGATCACAGTCACTTCCTGGGGTAGCAACATTGTGCCCAGCACGAGCAGGAACAGGACGTTCTTGCCGCGCGCACGCAAGCGAGCGAAGGCAAAGGCGGCCAGGCTGCAGGAAATGAGATTGCCGATGATGTTGCTGATCGTGATGATGAGCGAATTGGCCAGGAAGGTATTGAACGGTAGATAGTCGCTCCATCCGTTGGC
>CAIRNL010000234.1 GCA_903879975.1 uncultured Chloroflexota bacterium
GCCGCTGAGCGACGAGGCGATGGCGCAATTCCTTGCCACGCTGCCCTTTGCGCTGACGGGCGCGCAGCAACGTGTCATCGGCGAGATCCGGCTGGACCTAGGGCGCGAGGTGCCGATGACGCGTCTGGTGCAGGGCGATGTGGGCAGCGGCAAGACAGCCGTTGCAGCGGCAGCCATGTGGGCGGCAGTGGGTAGCAGCGCACAGTCTGCCCTGCTTGCGCCGACGCAGATTCTGGCCGAACAGCACCACCGCAGTGTCAGCCGGCTGCTGGGGCAGTTGGTGCGTCCGGATGGTATGCCGATGCGTGTCGCTCTGTTGACCGGCCGTGTGACCGGCCAGGAGCGCGAGCAGACACTGGCCGGTCTGGCTGACGGCAGCGTCGATGTAGTGGTTGGCACGACGGCACTGATCCAGGAGGGTGTGGAGTTCAAAAACCTGGGGTTGGCCATCGTCGACGAGCAGCATCGCTTTGGTGTAGAGCAGCGCGGTGCACTGAGCACGCAGGCCAGCACACAGCCGCATCTGCTGGTCATGAGTGCCACGCCCATCCCGCGCAGCCTGGCGCTCACCATCTACGGTGAGCTGGATGTGAGCCGCATCGACGAGATGCCGCCCGGCCGCACACCGATCAAGACCAAGCGCTTCACGCCAGCCGAACGGGAGCGCCTGTACGGCTTCATGCGCCGCGCGGTAGAAGCCGGCCGTCAAGCGTATGTCATCTACCCGCTGGTAGAGGAAAGCGATAAGCTCGACGTCGGCGCAGCGGTCGACGAACACAAGCGTCTGCAGGAGACCATCTTCCCAGAGTTGAACGTCGGGCTGCTGCACGGCCGCATGACGGGCAGCGAGAAAGACCAGGTCATGCGCGACTTTGCCGAGGGGCGCTACCAGATTCTGGTCAGCACGACCGTGATCGAGGTGGGCATCGATGTGCCGAATGCCACGGTCATGGTGGTTGAAGATGCCGAGCGCTTCGGGCTGGCACAGCTCCACCAGCTGCGCGGCCGTGTCGGGCGCGGCGAGCATGCCAGCTACTGCGCGCTGATCAGCCGCGCCGAGACTGCGGGCGTGCGCGAGCGGCTGGAAATTCTGGCGACGACGAACGATGGCTTTGTATTGGCGGAGAAAGATCTCGAACTGCGCGGGCCAGGCGACTTCTTCGGCACCCGCCAGAGCGGCCTGCCGGAACTGCGCATCGCCCATCTCACCGATACCGAAACGATTGTAGCGGCGCGGGACGCAGCACAGAAGCTCTTTGCGGCCGACCCGACGCTTGCCCGCCATCCGCTGTTGCAGGGGCAGGTCGAACGCTTCTGGCGTGGGCACGGCGACGTGAACTGAACGAACCATTTCCATTTTCCGTGTTGTTGAAGGGATCTCTGCGATGGACGAGCAAAAACGACCGCTGATTGCTGTTCTCGGCCCAATTTTAGGCGTGTTCCTTTTTGGCTATACTTTCTGGGCAGGCGCCAACTATCTGCAGGCAGGTCAACTTGCACTGAAGGAAGCGGCTATCCAGGAGGCAGAGGCCGCTGCACAAGAAGCCGCTGCACAAGAAGCCGCTGCACAAGAAGCCGCGGTTGAAAGTGCGCCGGCCATGGCGAACGAGGCAACGGCGAGCGAGACAACCAGCGACACCCTCGAAGCAGGCGCCGCTGTGACCGATACCGTCACAGCAGGTGAGGAGATGACGGCAACCGTGGAAGCCAGCGATACGCTGACCGAGACCGCACCGGCGGCCAGCAACGAGAATGCAGCTGCTGTGGAAACCGGCGCTGCGGTGACGGAAACGACGACATCGACGGTCGACAGTCCGTCCATCGACGCTGCGCCCGCCATCACTGCCACCGACACCGTGACCGATTGACGGAGAACGTGCAGTGACTCCCGCCCGGCGCGACGGCCTGACAGCACCTTGCCAACGGAAAGAGCAGCACAGGAGAGCAAAGCGTACGGGCTAGCGTACGGCCTGCACCTGTCTTCGGGCGACCGACGTCTGACGCCTTGCACAGCAGGCTGCCGGAGCGACCGATCGGCTATCGCACAGAGAAAACAAAACGGACGGCGGTGCTCATGACTGCCGTCCGTTGTTTTTTGCTCCGTTGCCCTGTGGCTCAGCTGCGTTCAGACATCGGCAGGTAGTTGCGCTTGTCTGCGCCCAGGTAGATCTGGCGCGGGCGGGCGATCTTCTGGTCGGGGTCGATGATCATCTCCGACCACTGTGCCAGCCAGCCCGGCGCGCGGCCGAGCGTGAAGAGCACGGTGAACA
>CAIRNL010000235.1 GCA_903879975.1 uncultured Chloroflexota bacterium
CGCCGGGTTTCGCCATGAAGGCGATCTTCGGCGACATGGCGCTGCTGCTGCTCGAAGGCCAGCGTGCCGTGCCACAAAAGTTGCTGGAACTCGGCTTCATATTCAAATTTGAGACTGCCCAGGCGGCGCTACGTGACCTACTGGGTGCAGCCCCGGCTCAGTCGGTGAAAAGCAACGGCGCCACCGCATCGGCAGTAAGCTCGGAAGCCGGAAAAGCCACGGCACGAGATCAGGTAAAGAAGTAACGCCATGCACTATCAACATCGATTCACCGTGGACGCACCGCTCGACGAGGTCGCTCACTTTCACAGCCAGTCGGCCAGTATGGGTGCCATCACGCCGCCGCCGATCCTGGTACGGCTCCATTCGGCGCCGACCATACTCGACGACGGCGCTGAGATGGAGTTCACCATGTGGCTAGGACCGCTGCCCATTCGCTGGCGGGCACGCATCGAGCAGAAGAGTGACACCGGCTTTGTCGACCGTCAGATCAGTGGACCCTTCGCGCAGTGGGAACACCTGCACACGTTTGTCCCGATCGATGTTGTGCGAACAGAGATCGTCGACCAAGTCACTGCCCAGTTGAGCTCTCACTGGTTCTGGCAGTTCGTTGGCATCAACATGTGGTTTGGCCTGCCAATCCTGTTCGCCTATCGCGGCTGGAAGACACGTCGGATGCTTGGCCGCAAGCGCACCGCTGCACCGGTTGACCCATCGACGACCGCAGCCAGATAAGTCTGCAACGGCACTGCACCGGCCAGGATAGTCGTCAGAAGAAAGGCACTTCGGATGGCAAAGTACGAACCAATCGTCGTCGTCGGCGCAGGGATCGGTGGGCTGACGACTGCGGCATTGCTGGCTCGGGCAGGCCTCGACGTGACAGTGCTGGAGGCCCACGTCTATCCGGGCGGCTGTGCAGGCACCTTCTTCCACAAGGGGTATCGTTTCGAAGCGGGCGCCACGCTGGCGGGCGGTTTCTATCCGGGTGGCCCGATGGACGTTGTGGCGCAGGCAGCTGACATCGAGCGTTGGCCCGCACATGCCAGCGAGCCGGCGATGAAAGTCCATCTGCCCGACGGTATGGCCATTACTCGTTACGGCGACGAGCGACGGTGGGACGAGGTAGAACGCGCCTTTGGAGCGGGTGCCGCGGCGTTCTGGCGCTGGCAAGAAAATACAGCAGACGCGCTGTGGGAGCTGGCCCTGCGTGCGCCGAGTTGGCCCCCTCAGGCGTTGACCGAGGGTGGGCGCCTGCTCGTCGACGGTGTGCGCTGGCTGCTGGCCAATCCGCTCCGCCACGCCAACCCGGCACTCCTAGCCGATGCTTTCCGCCCCGTGGCCGCCCACCTGCACCATGCGCCGAAAGCCCTACGTCTCTTCGTCGACGCGCAGTTGTTGATCGCCGCCCAGGCAACCAGCACACGCACCAACGCACTCTACGGCGCCTCTGCCCTCGATCTGCCACGGCGCGGCGTGGTACATCTGGAAGGAGGGATTGGCGCCATCGCTGAAACACTGGTCGACTCCATCCGGCGCAACGGCGGGAAAGTACTCTACCGCCAGGAAGTGCAGCGCATCGAGTTCGAGCATGGCCGCCCGACAGGGATCATCACGAAGCGCGGCGAACGCTTTCCGGCGAGGCTGGTGGTCGCCAATCTGCCGCCATGGAATATTGCCCAACTGGCAGGCGACGACAAGCCGCAGCGACTGCAGGCGCTCCCTGAACGACCCCAGACAGGCTGGGGCGCCTTCATGGTCTACGTCGGTTTCGACGAACATGTCGCCCCCCCTGACACCGTATTACATCACCAAGTTATCGTCCGTGAACCACTGGGTGAGGGCAACAGTGTCTTTCTGTCCTTGAACCCAGCATGGGATTCAGGGCGGGCGCCCGCAGGACGCCGGGCGCTGACGATCAGTACCCATACGGCACTGGAACCCTGGTGGCGCCTCTTCCACTTTGACCAGCAGCGCTATGAACAGCGCAAAAATTATTATGTCGAGCGAATGCTTGCGGCAGCCGAGCGTGTACTGCCAGGTCTACGCGCAGCTGCCGATCTGATCATGCCGGGCACGCCAGTGACCTTTCAGCGATTCACACGGCGTGCATTCGGCTGGGTCGGCGGCTTTCCGCAGACGAGTCTTTTTCAGACCTGGGGGC
>CAIRNL010000236.1 GCA_903879975.1 uncultured Chloroflexota bacterium
CCCCGTTTATCGAAGGCGCCATGGCCGCAGCCGTGCAGTCATCTATCGGGATGAACCTGGAGGCTGTCGTCCGTGAAGCCGAAGAGGCTTCGCTGGCCAAACTGACCGTTCTGGAATATGACGACGGCCAGGGTACGCCGCTCTCCCATCGGCCGCCAGAAGTTGATGAGACCGGACAGACCCAGGTCGCCAGTGCCGACGTCATTGTAGTGAATCCTGCCGGGTTGCACTTTGGCCCGGCGGCCCGCTTCGTCCAGACGGCTGCAACGTTTCACGCCGAGGTGTGCGTCACCAATGTGACCACCGGTGCCGGACCTGCTCAAGCCAATCGCTTCAACCAACTCCTCTCCCTGGGCATAGAGAAAGATCACTGCATCCGCATCGATGCCAGCGGACGAGATGCAGAAGAAGCGGTGAACACTCTTGTCAGACAGGTGGCGCACGATGTAGGTGAGAGCGAAAAAGAGGCATCCTTCCTGATCGGCAACGCTGTACCGCCGCCCCTCGAGGGCAAGGGGCGCGCTCACCTGGTCGGTCTCCCTGCCTCGCCAGGGATCGCCATCGGCACAGCTGTGTGGATCGCCGGCACCCATGATCTGTTGCGTGACGAACCAGACAACATGCATATTTCCGGCACAGCGGCCGCCGAGTGGTCAGCCTTTCAGAGTGCGCACAACGTTGCTCTGGAGCAATTGGACGCGCTCACGCTCGAAATTCGCGAGACCCTGGGCGAAGAGAGGTCGATGATTTTTCGCGCCCACATGCTACTCCTACAGGATCGTGACTTCCTGGCTGACCTCCACAGTGCCATCGAGCATGAAGGGTGGGTGGCGGATGCCGCTGTGCGACGCACCATACGGCGCTGGTCGGAACGTTTCCGCAAGATGAATGGGGCGGTCTTTCAGCAGCGCGCCGCTGATATCGAGGATGTGGGGCGCCGGCTGCTCCAGTTGCTACGCCAGGAGACACTGCCTTCTGTTGAGTTGCCCGCCAACGCCATTCTTGTCGCCGACGATCTCCTGCCGTCGCAAGCCGCCACGCTCGACCGCAGCCGCGTCCTCGGCCTTTGCACGGCGGGCGGCGGCCCGGCGGCGCACTCGGCGATCCTGGCGCGCAGCATGGGCATTCCAGCTATTGTCGCCGTCGGGCCAGAACTGGCCGCTTCAGTGCGCGACGGCGTTACGCTGGCGTTGGACGGCAGCCGCGGCACCATCATCGTCGAACCAGATAGCGACACGACCCTGCACTACACCCAAGCGCAGTCCAGCGCAGCCGAGGCGCGCAGCGCTGCCTGGGCTGCGGCGCAGCACCTCACGCGCACGAACGACGGCGTGCGTATCGAAGTCGTCGCCAACCTGGGCGCGGCCGCCGATGCCGCCCTTGCGCTGGAAGCGGGCGCCGAAGGTATCGGCCTCCTCCGTACTGAGTTCCTCTTCCAGGAGCGGATGACACCGCCCAGCGAGGAAGAGCAGTTCGCTATCTACCAGAACGTAGCACAACGCATGGGCGATCGGCCGGTCGTCATTCGCACGCTTGACATCGGTGGTGACAAACCGGCGCCTTATCTGGCTCTACCGCAAGAACCCAATCCGTTTCTTGGCTGGCGCGCGATTCGCATCTCGCTGTCCATGCCGGAATTTTTCAGGACCCAGTTGCGCGCGCTCCTGCGCGCCGGCGTCTCCGGCCAGATAAAAGTCATGTTCCCTATGATCTGCACAATCGATGAAGTCCTGCGGGCACAGGCACTCATGGCTAACGCAGCCAGTGAGCTTGCCGCTGCCGGCGTCCCCTTCAACGCGCATCTGCCGGTTGGCATCATGGTTGAGACGCCTGCCGCCGTCGAGATTGCCGACCAGTTGGCACCGCTGGTGGATTTCTTCAGCATCGGCACCAATGACCTGACGCAGTACACCTTTGCAGCCGATCGCACCAATCCGCGCGTCGCCGTCATGGCTGACCCGCTACACCCGGCCATACTGCGCCAGATTGACTTCGTCCTGCGTGCGGCACACCTGCACGGTCGCTGGGTCAGTTTATGTGGCGAACTGGCGGCTGACGTTGACGCGATCCCAATCCTGCTCGGACTGGGTCTCAACGAATTCAGCATGACACCGGCCAGCATCCCGACCGCCAAGCAAACAATCTTCCGCCAGTCGATGCCGGCAGCTCGGCGCCTGGCGCAGAAAGCGCTGCAACTAAACGACGCCGAGTCGGTGCGCCGGCTCGTGCGCGAGTCGATGGAAAAGTGAACGGATGACCCCATGAACAAAATTTCGACCGACATCCTGGTGATTGGCGGCGGGTCGACTGGCACGGGTGTTGCCTGGGACGCTGCGCTGCGTGGCTTCCGCGTGGTGCTGGTGGAGAAGCGCGACCTGACGCACGGCACGACGGGGCGCTACCATGGCCTGCTCCATTCCGGCGGGCGCTACGTGGTCAAGGACCCGCAGAGTGCCATCGAGTGTATCGAGGAAAACCGCATCCTGCGCCGAACGCATACCCACTGCATCGAGGACACGAGCGGATTCTTCGTTGTGACCCCAGACGACGAGGGCGACTATCCCGACCGCTTTCGCGCCGCGTGTGCCGAGACAGGCATTCCGTGCGAGGAGATCGCCCTGAAGGAGGCTTTTCGCCGCGAGCCGCTGTTAAACCGGCGCATCAGCCGTGTTTTCGAAGTACCGGACGGTTCTGCCGACAGCTTTCTGGCGACGCATGCTACCGTCCAGGCTGCACGCCAGGCAGGAGCGCAAATTCTCATCTACCACGAGATTGTTGCGCTGCTGACGGCGGGAGGAGATGGCGATCGGCGCGTCACGGGTGCGCGGGTACGCAACGTCGTCAGCGGCGAAGAGATCGTCATCGAGGCAGCCATGACCATCAACGCCAGCGGTGCATGGGCTGGGCAGATTGCTGCACTGGCCGGTATCCCTGTCACCGTGATTCCAGGCAAGGGCGTCATGGTGGCAGTCAATCATCGCCTGGTCAACACGGTGATCAACCGCTGCAAGATGCCTGCGGACGGGGATATCCTGGTGCCAGTGCACACGGTAGCCATCATCGGCACGACCGACGAGCGGGTAACCGACCCCGAGTTGCTGCCCATTGAACCATGGGAAGTGCAGTTGATGCTCGGGGAGGGCGACAAACTGGTGCCCGGCCTGAGCAAAGCGCGCATCTTGCGGGCATGGGCTGGTGTGCGGCCGCTCTACCAGGAAGGCTTTGCAGGGGAGAGCCGCAATGCGACGCGTGCACTGGCCCTGCTCGACCATCAACAACGTGACGGCGTCGCCGGCTTTCTCTCCATCACGGGCGGCAAGTGGACGACCTTCCGGCTGATGGCACAGACGACCCTGGACAAGGCGTGCGCTCAGCTTGGCGTGGAGCGCGCCTGCCGCACTGCCGACACGCCTGTACCAGGGGTGGAGCAGGGCTATTACTGGCTCGGCCATCGCCTGCACGAGGTGGAGGAACGCCATCTGCAGGGCGACCTGATCTGCGAGTGCGAACTGGTCACGCGCGCCATGGTCGAGCAGGCTGTACAGAACAATCCGACAGTCACACTCGACGATCTGCGCCGCGACGTGCGGTTGGGCATGGGCCCCTGCCAGGGCGGTTTCTGCACCTTTCGCGCGGCCGGTATTCTGGCGGAGGGAAGCGTACAGCGAGGCGCAGGGAACGAGCAATCCACTGTGGCCATCGACTCGGCTGCATGGGACGTGGCATACATGCAATCGCCGAAACACACCCTTGCCGCAACCGGCTCCCCCAAAGCAACCCGCCGCTTTGACAACCCGAACCTGCTCTTGCGCGACTTCTTACAAGAGCGATGGCGTGGACTTACCCCAGTCCTGTGGGGCCAACAACTGAAACAGGAGCGGCTGGATGAACTGATCTATCTGAGCATCATGAACGTCGACCATCTGCCCGACGACGACAGCGCCAGCCCGCTGACGGAGTTTTGGCAGTTTGACACGACGCCAGGCGCCACGCTGCAGACGGAGAGCGACGAGCTATGATCGATCTTCTGGTGATCGGCGCAGGAATCACGGGGCTGGTTGCGGCCCTGCGCGCGGCAGAGCATGGTCAGCGCGTCAAGGTCATCGCCAAGGGTATGGGCGCGCAGCACTGGACTGCCGGCACAATCGACGTATTGGGCTATCTCGGTGTGGACAGGCAACCGGTCAAAGCACCCTGGTCGACCCTGGCACAGCTGGCCGAAGACCACCCTTATCACTTGATCGAACGCGAACCTGCTCGCGCTGCGCTAGCTTGGTTCCAAACGGTGATGGAACGCTGTGGCCTTGGCTATAGCGGTGCAGCCGGAGAACACAATCTGCTGCTGCCATCGCCGGCAGGTGCATGGCGTCCGGCCTTTCTGGCGCCAGCCGCCCAGGCAGGCGGTGAGGCCGACAAGGAACGCCCGATGCTGATCGTGGGACTGGAAGGGATGCGCGATTTCTACCCACACTTCATCGTGCGCAACCTCCATGCATCGGGGCAACCAGCGCGCGCGGCCACTCTGCCGTGGGGCGTTGTCAGCGAGGTGAGAGATCGCAACACCGTCCAGCTGGCGGCACTGCTCGATGAGTCGACCGCACAGCAGCGGCTGATCTCGGCGTTGAAGTTGGTCGTGCAGCCGGGTGAACGCATCGGCATGCCGGCTATCCTTGGCCTGCACCGGCATGGCGACGTTTTGGCGGCACTCCAGCGCGAACTGGGTTGCACAGTTTTCGAGATCCCCACGCTTCCCCCCAGCGTACCGGGCATGCGACTGACTGCAGCGCTGCGCCATGAACTGGAACGGTATGGTGTGCGCGTGGAGGTGGGCATGGAGGCCATCGGCTTTCACGCTCAGGCTGGTGTGATCGAGTGGGTCGCGACAGAGACCAGTGCGCGGCCGCTGCGGCATCGCGCAACGGCCTATCTGCTCGCCACAGGTGGCGTGTTGGGGGGTGCTTTCGCCAGCGATGCCGATGGCCGTTTCTGGGAAACGATCTTCGATCTGCCGTTGACCGTGCCGCAGGATCGCCGCCGGTGGTTCCGCCCGCGCTTCCTGGACGCGCAAGGACAGCCCGCATTCCGCGGCGGCGTGAGCGTGGACAGCTCTTTCCAGCCGATTGGTGCCGATGGCCGGCCGCTCTATGCCAACCTGTGGGCAGCGGGCGGTGTCCTGGCCCACAGCGATCCGATCCTGGAACGCAGCCTAGAGGGGATTGCGATTGTCACTGGCGTGGCAGCGGCGGAGGCAACGGTCAGAGAGAAGACTATAGAGAGGGTGCGGAATGACAAGATGAATCCATGAGGAAGGAAACTGTCATCCCGTCATCTTGTCACCGCATTTGTGGACAAAACTGGAAGGGTGGAAAAAGCAATGGCTCCGATTTCCTGGCACTCGGTGGATTTGTCTCTAGATGAGTGCATCAAGTGCAATATTTGCACGAGTTACTGCCCTGTTTCGGCAGTGACCGATCTGTTTCCCGGCCCCAAGTACGTGGGTCCGCAGGCGCAGCGCTTTCGCGACAGTGACCAGCCATCCTCGCCCGATCACTCGGTCGACTACTGCTCAGGCTGCCGCGTCTGCAATGAAGTCTGCCCAGCCGGCGTCAAGATCGCCGAGTTGAATGCCCGCGCCCGTGCCGAGATTGTGGCGAACAGCGGGCTACCGCTGCGCAATCGCCTGCTGGGACGCAACGAACTGCTCGGCAAGCTGGGCAGCATTGCACCGCCGCTGGCCAACTTTGGGCTGCACAACCCGATCAGCCGTTTCTTGGCAGAGAAGGTCATGCACATTGCACGGGATGCGCCGCTGCCGACATGGAGCACGACTGGCACCTTGCGCACCTGGCTGAAACGTACAGCGGGACAGCGGCTCAAGGCGGAGAAGAAGGTCGTCTACTACCATGGCTGTGCCACCATGTACTACGAACCCTTCATCGGCAAAGCTGCCGTGGCTGTGTTGGAACACAACGGTTACGAGGTCATTGTGCCCGAGCAGAACTGCTGCGGGTTGCCACTGCTTTCCAACGGCGAGTTCGACGCGGCGCGATCCTACCATCACGGCAATGTGAGCAAGCTAGCCGGCTTTGCCCGCGCCGGGCTACCGATTGTCGGCACGAGCACCAGCTGTACCCTCACCCTCAAGGAGGAGGCGCCTGAACTGCTCGACATGGACGACGAATCGTCGGTGCAGTTGAAAATGGCCACATGGGACATCTTCGAATGGCTGCGCGATCTACACGAAGCCGGCGAACTGCGCACCGATTTCCGCACAGTCGATCTTCGGCTGCCCTACCATGCGCCATGCCAGTTGCGCGCCCACCGCATCGGCAAACCGGCGCTGGAGATCATGGCGCTCATCCCTGGGCTGGCTCTAGCCGAATCACACGCACGCTGCTGCGGCATCGCCGGCACATACGGCTACAAAGTCGAAAAATATCAAATTGCCATGGACGTGGGCGCTGAGCTATTCGACTTCGTTGCAGCGCAGGGTGACGGCGTCACTTACTCGGCGTGCGACTCCGAAACCTGCCGCTGGCAGTTAGAACACGGCACCGACCTACCTAGCCGCCATCCGATTGAAATCGTAGCAGCTGCCTATGGCCTGTATGACCTCGACCGCCGCGAGCTGAGGCCGGCATGAGCGGCGCCTGGAATGTCCTGATTATTGGCGCCGGCGCCATCGGCTGCCTGGTAGGGAGTAAGCTTGCCCTGAGCGGCCAGCGCGTCACGCTGGTTGGCCGTATGTCGTTTGTAGAGCAGGTGCGGATGCGCGGGATACAACTGCTCGACGAAAGCGGTGCACACACGGTGCGCAATATCCGCCCCACCGCCAGCGTACTGGAAGCCTACAGCCGCTCCGAAACCGCCTTTGACTTGGCCATCATGACCGTCAAAAGCTACGACACTGCGGCAGCTGCCGCGGAGATACGCCAGGTGCTGGCAGACACGGGTGCTCCACCTCCTGCCCTGCTGAGCATCCAAAACGGTGTCGGCAACGAGGATTTGTTGGCGCAGACTATCCCAGCGACGCCAGTGCTGGCAGGCAGCATGACGACGCCCGTCAGCGTCGAAGGGCCGGGCATCATCCGCGTCGATAAGCCACGCTATGGGCTGGGCGTGGCAGCCTGGCGTCCGTCCGGCCCATCCGCCCTCTGTGACGACGTGTGTGCGCTGTTGCACATGGCCGGTTTTGTGGTAACGCCCTTTGCCGACGCACCGGCCATGAAATGGACCAAGTTACTCATGAACATGATGGGCAATGCCACCTGTGCGATCCTCGACGAGCCACCCGAGATCGTCTTTGCCGACAGCCGCATGATCGACGTGGAGATTGCAGCATGGCGCGAGGCACTGGCCGTTATGCGCGCAGCAGGTATTGCAGCCATCGATCTGGACAAGTACCCCTTCGCCAAGTTGGCGCCGTTGATCCGCTCCGCGCCGGCAGCGCTGATCCGTCCCGTGCTCAAAGGGCAGATTGGCAGCGCGCGTGGCGGCAAAATGCCCAGTCTGCACATCGATCTGCACAGCAACAAGGGACGTAGCGAAGTACGCTGGCTCAATGGCGCGGTCGTTGCCAAAGGGGAGGAAGTCGGCGTGCTCACGCCGGTGAATTGCGTACTGACTTCTACAGTACTGTCGCTCGTGGACAATCCGGCGGAACGCAGCGCGTGGAAGGGGGATCACAACCGGCTGTGGCAGGCTGTCCGCAGTGCCCAGGGCAGGTGAACTGGACTGCGACCGCTAAAAGCCCGGCCCAAACACGATGATGAGGATCAGCGCAATGATGCCGAAAAGGGCAAATTCGATCAGCACACGCCGGGTCAGCCGCCCCTGTAACCCCTGCAACGCAATCCCCACAGACAGATAGAAGCTCAACAGGAGCAGCAGGCCGCCAGTCAGGCCAGGCAACAAGGGCCAGTAGTTGAGTGCCCACGTAATCTCGCCAAGTATCAGACCCACTACCACGCTATAGACCAACACCAGTTGCATCCGGTCGGTGGAGGTGCGCAGCACTTCGATGGCAAGCAGGATGGAGGTGAGACTGACGACGGTGCCGGAGAGCAGGCTGCGCGTGCGCGATTGGTAGATGAAGAGAAAGAGCAGGAGCGCCGAGCCATAGGCCAGGGCGTCAAGCCACAACCGGGCGCGGCGATACCCCACCTGCCCAGATACGACGGTTGCGTACAGACCAAAAAACGCAAGCGCAAGCAGGCCGCCGGCAGCCAACATCACCACCACTTGCAGAAGCTGCGTCGGAATCTGCGGCAGCAGGACAACCGTAATAATGGAGATTGCCGCGGGTAGCGCCCAAAAAGTCCACGAGAAGCCAAGTCGGTTGGTGCTACGCAGTGGGTGGAGCCGAATAATACTTTCGGTACCAGCAGCGGCGACAACAGCCAGCGCTATCGCCGTCAGCGTGCTTGCCGAGAATTCAATACTGGTGGGTGAGCCGAGTGCACGGAAACTCACTACGGTCGTCGGCAGCTTGATCAGCAAGCTGAGCCCGAACCCCAAAACCAGTACCCAGGTGACAACGCTGATCCGGTCTACGTAGTCGGCGCCGGCGTTGTCTCCACGCGTGCGCCGCCACGGCATGCGTCGGCGCAGCTGTTCTGTCCAAGTGACTGGCTGATTGGTCTCCATGCAGCTTTCTTGTGTACAATCCCGTGTAACATCACACGCTGGCTGGTTGCCAGCATACTATCTCGCTGTGCGAACAGTTTTGCCATTCTACGGTCGCAATTCAACTCTGTCAAAACCATGGAACACTGCCGCCTCATCGATTTCGACATTACGATCCACGGGCATACGGCACCCTACCAGGTGCACGCCCTCTACAAAACCCACAGCGCAGGTGGTGAATTCGCCATAGACGCTGCGCAGGAAGAATGGACAACGCGACTGGAGCAACTTGCAGCCGACAGCGAACCTGGCCAATCCTTTCTGGAAACAACCGGCGCGAATCTCTTTCGCCAATTGTTCCAGGATGGCGTACGTGACCTGTGGGTTCATGCGCAGGGCGAGTTGGCGAGCGGCCGCGCAGATGGCATCTGCGTACGGCTGATGACCCCCCCACCGGCAGTGGCAGCACTGCCGTGGGAAGTGCTCTTCGACCCTGACCGAAAAGTGGCCTTTGCCGGCAGCCTGCAGACGCCGCTGGTGCGTGTCGAAAACCTGCTACGGCATATCGGCCATGTGCGCACGTTGCAGACGCATCTGCCGCTACGTCTGCTGTTGGCGACGCCCGACGACCCTACCGGTCAGCTCGACCCGGCAGGCGAACGCCAGCGCCTCATGGCTGCCCTTGCTCCGCTGATCGGGCGCGTGGTCGACGTCACCGTGCTTGACGGTCGCTTCAGCATCATCGATCTGCGCACAGCGCTGGCCAATGAACGGCCTGACATCGTTCACCTGGTGACGCACGGCCAGGCGGACGGTGTGCTGCTCTGGCAGAACGATGAGCCGTGCAACGCACCGGCTGCCTCCCTGCGTGCCGTGATGGATGGAGCAGACAGCGTCAAGCTCGTGCTGCTCAGCGCCTGCTCGACCGGGCAGGGCTCGCTGCAACACAGCCTGGCATCGGTCGGCGCACAGTTGTTGCAAGCAGGGCTGCCAGCAGTCGTCGC
>CAIRNL010000237.1 GCA_903879975.1 uncultured Chloroflexota bacterium
CCGCAGAATTGTCTGGCGATGCCGCTTCTGTGCTATACTCCCTGTGGTATGTCCGATCAGTTTCGTCTGCATTCGCCTGCACCTCCTGCCGACCGGCCGCGCCATTCCAAGGCACAGCTGGTTGCTGCCTGGACTACTGCAGTGTATGGCGTGGTGGTTCTTGCGCTCTCCCTCGTTGTCGGTACACAGCTTCATGACTGGGCTCGCCAGCGCATCGTACACATGTCAGTGCTGGCCGAGATGGCGGAGCAGGATATGCCAGCGCCGTTTGCAGATGCGCCCCAGGATGCCATCGGCGAGCTCGATCCTGCCCCCGATACGCTGCAGCCCGTCCAGGTGGCTGATGCGGCGGCAGTAGCCGCGGTCGCTGAATCAATGAATATCCTGCTGCTGGGCACGGACGAGCGCCCCGATGAGTACGGTCCGTCGCGTACCGATACGATGATCCTCCTCTCCGTGAACCCGGACAGTGGGGCGATGGGTATGGTCTCTCTCCCACGCGATCTTTGGGTGCCAATTCCAGCGCTGGGCATGACGACCAAGATCAACACTGCCTACCAGCTGGGCGAACTGCAGGACTATCCTGGCGGCGGCGCACAACTGGCCAAGGATACTGTCAGCAGCCTTGTTGGCCGGCCGGTAGATTACTTTGTACGCGTCAATTTCGACGGTTTTCGCCAGCTGATCGACCTCATCGGCGGCGTCACGATCGACGTGCCCTATACCATCCATGATGAAGAGTATCCGACCCAGGACTACGGTGTCGAGACTTTCCACCTGGATGCCGGCTTGCAGGTACTGGATGGCGAAACCGCGCTGAAGTACGCACGGACTCGCCACGGTGACGACGACTACAGCCGCGCTCGGCGGCAGCAGGATATCATCCGGGCCGTTGCAGAGAAGGTGATGAACGCCGGCATGATTCCGCAACTCTTGGGGAAGGCGCCGCAATTGCTGATGACCATGCAAAATAGTATCGAGACCGATCTGCCGGTGCCGGTAGGGATTGAGTTGGCTAAGAACCTGCAAGAGGGATCGACAGGTGAGATGGATCGGCTGGTACTCGACAACCGCTACGGCGAGGAAACCTTCAGCAGCGAGGGTGCCTGGATACTGCTGCCTGATCGCGCCAAGGTGCGTGTCGCCTTGGAGTCGTTCTATGCCCGGCTGGAGGCACCGCGCGGCGTGCAGACCGTTGCCATGGCCGATCCGGCCGCTGTGCGTATCGAAGTGCTCAACGGCACGAGCCAGCCGGGCGCAGCGGCACGCACAGCAGCCCTGCTCAAGGAGCAAGGTTGGCAGGTCACCTCGATCGGCGACGCCGATCGTAACGACTACGTTCAGACCGTTGTGATCAATTACGGTGTGGCCGAGAATCTTGTCCAACAAGTATCGACCGATCTCAGGCTGACGCCAGAACAATCACAGGTGCGTGGGCTGGCCGCAGCGACGCCAGTCGACATTCGCATTGTGATTGGCAATGATATCCTGCCTGTCATTCAATGAAGCTGAAACAGTTCGGGCTGGGGCTTGCGGCCGGAAACGCTGTAGGCCATGGTGTATACCGTCTTCTTTAGTGTTACTTGAATTATTTTAGTGATGCTTGACATGTCCCCGGCATTGTGCTAATGTGGGGGCACCTCCAGGTTGCGCGTGCTCCATCGCTTGCACAAAGGGATACCCGATGGCTTGGTCTAGGCGCTATACAGCCGTTCTCCATCCAATACCGTCGAGCAGCACACCGAATACCTGCCGCACGTTGATTTCTTGGGCACAACAGGCGAACCCTACACGCTGTCGAGCCGGTGTGATCCCTGGCTGTGCTACTGTCAATCCATTCTTGTACATGTCAAAAGGAGAGCTCTGGGTATGAAGCGACTATGGACAGTACTGACAATTGTGGTGGTGGCCGGCATGCTTCTCTCTGCCTGTGCTGCCCCGGCTGCTGCGCCCGAAGCAGGGGGTGAAGCAGTTGCCCCGGCTGCAGAAGTAGTAGATTTTGTCACCTGGTACCAGTACGACGAGAAGAACGAGGACCCGGCCAGTGACGAACGGGTCGGCAACCAGTATCTGCGCGACACGATTCCGCTCTTCAATGAAGCCTATGCTGGCAAGTGGAACTGGGTCAACCAGCCCAAAGCATGGGACAAGATGGTGGCTGAGTTGATTGCCGCAGTGCAGGCTGGCGGTGATGTCCCCGATCTCGTCGAGATGGGCAGCGGTTCAGCAATTCAATACTACACCAACGGCGCCCTGCAGGACCTTTCCGAATGGGCCAGCGCGCAGTCCTGGTATGCCGACATGGATGAGGCAGCTCTCAATACGTGCAGAGCATCGGATGGTGGCCTCTACTGTATCCCGATTGCCGAGCGCCCGCATCTGGTCTACGTGTGGAAGGATCGTTTCCCCAATGGCTATCCCAAGACGCCGGAAGAATTCATGGCTGAGGGCGAGCGCTTGAAGGCCGAAGGCCTTTACCCGATCACGTTCTTCGGCTCGACCGACTTCGGCGGCAACGGGTTTACGCGCGCGATCTGGATGACGATTTCCTCCTTTGGCGGCAAGATTGACGATGGTCAAGGCAATATGACGCTGAACACGCCTGAGACTGTGGCTGCTATCCAGTTCCTGCGCGATATCGTCCAGGCCGGCTATGTACCGGAGATCGCCTTTGCGGGTGGTTTCCAGGAGGAGAACGCCTTCAAAGATGCGTCAGCCGGCTCGTTCCCCACCGGCCTGTTTGGCTACCGCTATGTGAACCCGCTTTCCGCGCCCAATGGAACCCAATACGCGAAGGGAAACGAGGAAGATATGCTCGATGCCATCGCTGCGGGTGATGTCTTCCTCTCTCCATTCATCGCCGCAGAAGGGCAGAAGCCCGGCTGCAGCATCGAGTCCACCGGCTTTGGAATCCCAGTGGGCGCAAAGAATCCGGAAGCAGCCTATGACTATATCAACTGGATCATGACGGATTCGGCCCAGAATGCCGACTGGGTGCTGCGTCCAGGCGCTGGTTTCCCGTCCCTCCTGTCGATGCGTGAATCCGAAGCATTCCAGACCCCCTTCTACCAGCAGGCGGGCGAGACGCTGGCGCAGAGCGAATGCCATCCGTGGCAGGGGACGCTGGATCGCCCAGCCGACGTACAGCTTCTGGCCATGGGCGCTGTCTATAGACTCATCAAAGAAGACCCAACGCTGGACATCGCCACTGAGCTGCAGAAGGCTCAGGACGAGTACAACGCGGCGAACTAGTGTGGCCGGGCGGCGTATTCGCCCGTTGACGCACTGACCCGCGGGGGATGGAGGTGCTGGAGCGACGCCGCTCCAACACCTCCATCCCCCAACCCATAGCAACCCCACAAGTATATTCCTGGCCAGATCACCCTGGCTCAAGCGCCTTCTCGCAAAGGTAATCCGCGCAATGCAAGAAAAAGCCACTCGTAGGAATTCGAGGTATCGATTCCGTGACACGCTTCCTTTCTGGCTGATTCTGCCCACTATTGTTGTTCTGCTTGCGATTCAAGTCTACCCGGCTGTCTACACCGTCTGGCTGAGCGTTCACCAGCGCGAGCCCAAAGGCTGGTCCTATGTAGGTACGCGCAACTTTGAACTCCTCTTCAACATGGGGGTCTTTGACGAGAGTATAGGCCACACGCTCATCTTCCTTGTCGGATATGCCGGCTTGACTCTGGTGCTTGGCTTCATCATTGCACTCCTGCTGAATCGCAAATTGCGCCTTTCGGGTCTCTACATCACGCTTCTCTTTATTCCGTGGATTATTGCCGATATTATCGTCGGTATCGTTTTTCGCCTGTTGGTGATACCTGACTATGGCCTGTTGACAGGGTTTCTGGGCAATCCTGCGATTTTCCCGCCCGACGGGATCTCTGTGCTCACGGCGGTGCGACCCGCCTCCCTGTTGGGTGGGTTCCCATTCCCCCCGGCGCCGGCTATGATCTACCTGATCCTCGCCTCCTCCTGGCGGGCGCTGCCTTTCATTACGTTGCTCCTGCTGGCCGCCATGCAAACTGTATCGAGTGAAGTCATCGAGAGCAGTCGGATCGACGGCGCCAATGGCTGGCAGGTGGTGCGCCGCATCATGATTCCGCTGATGCTGCCGACATTGGTTGTGGCTATCTTCAGCTTGACGTTGAGTGGCATGAATGGCGTGGGAATGGTCTTCAGCCTGACCCGTGGCGGCCCCGGTTCCGCGACACAAGTGCTCAGCTATATGCTCTATAGCCTCGGCTGGTCACAGCTGGATTATGGGCGTGCTGCGGCCCTGGCTCTTTTGATTGCGGTCGTCAATTGGCTGTTGATTATGGCTACGCTGCGCATGACCCGTGTCGAGGAAAGGAGCCTGTGAGGCCAATGTCGCGCAAACAACTCAATTCTCTCCTGATCAATGCTTTGCTGATAGGCATTTGCGCCATTGCTCTGATCCCGGTGGCAACGACTGTGTTGATTTCATTCAAGGGGGAGCGTGACACGATCCGCAAGCCGCCCATCCTCTTGCCTTGTGATACACCCACCAGTGCGTTTGATCCGACTGCATGCCGATGGGCCGTGGAGGGCTATCAGCGTGTCTTGGCCCCCAAGCCGACGACCGGTGGGCTGCTGCCTTTTGCGCTGACAGGCAATATGGTTCGCGTATACATTCCCAACTCGTTCTTCTACGCTACGTCGACCGCGCTCTTGGTCGTCATCCTGGCCGGTATGGCCGGGTATGCCTTCTCGCGCTACCGCTTCCGCGGCCACCGCGCCCTGATGGTGGCCATCCTGGCCATCACGGGCGTGCCGCTCCTCACCAACCTCCTGGCCCTTTACCAGATGGGCGTCACAATCCGGAAGGCCAGTTTGCCATTCTACGATGATCGCCTTTTTCTCATTGCCGTCTACCTGGGCTTTTTCCTGCCCCTCAGTGTGTGGATCGCCAAAGGCTTTTTCGACGCCATTCCGCGCGATCTGGACGAAGCAGCATTGATCGACGGCTGTACACCGTTTGGCGCGCTGCTGCGGGTCAGTATGCCGCTGGCCTTGCCAGGTCTCACGGCCATCTTCCTGCTCACTTTTGTCAATGTCTGGAACGAGTTTATCGCCGGCTATTTGCTCGTCGCTAAGAACGAATACAAGCCAGCCATGTTCGGCCTCTACGAGTTCCTGGGACAGAACATCATCAATCTGCAGGTGATCGCCGCTGCTTGCATCCTGATTGCCCTGCCCATCGTCGTTCTCTTCATCTTTGCGCGGCGCAGCTTCTTCAGCGCAATGGTCGAGGGCGCGATCAAAGGATAGGAAGAATGCAACAAGAGATGATGCGCGCCGGCATTGAGTCCGCACGATTCCGCGGGCAGGTTGTCGTCGTCACCGGCGCAGCGGGGGGCATCGGCGGCGCCTGCGCGCTGCGCTTTGCCCAGGAGCAGGCACGCGTTGCCTGCCTGGACATCGATGCAGCAGGCAGTGAACAGATCGCCGCCTCCTGCCGCAACCTGGGGGTGGACGCCATCGCCCTCCCCTGTGATGTGCGCGACAGCGATGATGTGCAGGGTGCCGTTGCCGCTGTCCAGGCCCATTGGGGACAGATCGATGTCCTGGTAGCCTCGGCTGGCGTCTACTCTGGCGATCCGCTCGGGGACGTTTCCCTGGCGCAATGGCGCAATACCCTGGATATCAACCTGACCGGCGCGTTTCTCACCAACCAGGCTGTGGCGCCGATCCTCATGCAGCGCCGTGGCGGGAGCATTATCAACATCTCGTCCATGGCGGGCAAGACTAGCTGGCCCGCATCCGCCGAATACTCCGCTTCCAAGAGCGGCCTGATTGGCTTGACCCGTTCGGTGGCTATGGAGTTGGCCCCTTACGGTGCCACGGCCAACGCCGTTTGTCCTGGCAATACGCTGACTGGTATGGTGCGCCGCGTCTCCCAGCTCATCGGCGCCCGCGATGGCATGACGGGCGATGAGTGGCTGGCCGTGCGCGCCCGTGACTGTCCATTGGGCCGGCTGGCCCAGCCCTGGGAGATGGCGGGCGTCGTGGCCTTTCTTGCCTCGCCAGATTCCCGCTACATGACCGGTCAGGCGCTGGAGGTCGATGGCGGCATGGTGATGGCGTAGGGGGTGCGTGCGCTTGTGCAGGCTGCGTCCCCCGTCGTTGGCTCACACTTCGGCACGCAGTAGCCGCATGCTGATCTGTACTATAGCTTTGGCCACAGGCGCGTCGCGCTCGCTACGGCGTCTAGCCGAGCCATTCCAGGAAGATAGCGAAAAATGATGCCCAGACCTATCATTGCCATTACCATCGGTCAGGAGAATTACGCCCGGATCTTTTCGCGGGCGGCCTGGGATGCGCTCGAAACCTTTGCCGACATCATCCACCACCCCGGCCGGCAACCGGCCGACAAGGCTGCACTCGTTGCCCTGCTGCCGGCCGCCGACGCGTGCATTACCAGCTGGGATGTCGCGCCGCTCGA
>CAIRNL010000238.1 GCA_903879975.1 uncultured Chloroflexota bacterium
AACTGTTGTCCTTGCTACCGTCCGGGTTGTCGATAGGACTCTGGAGGAAGGCATAGAGGATACCGTCCCGCAGGACGACTGCCTCAAAACCACGATTGGCGCGACGCTGCGCGTAGAGGGCCGGGATCGCCTCCTCGCCCACCACAAGGCCGGCATCCTCATGGTTGGAGCCTTCGGGCACATAGCGAGCAGCCAGGAGACCCTCCGCCGTGAAGTGATAGATCGCCGGGCGATATTCGTCGACCATCCAGTAGCTACCGTCCTCGGCGCGCACAATGCCTTCGAAGTCGCCGCCCAGTGGGTCGGCGTCCAACACACCGCCTTGCAGGTCTACCGGCTCCTCGTCAGCGTATGCCATGCCCGCCTCCCCCGCCAGGTTGGGCAGGCCGGTGAGCGGCGTTCCATCCGCGCGCGCCAGACCAATCTGCTCCAGAATTTCCACGCTGCCCAGCGCCGGGTCCACGGCCAGCCGCACGATGACGGGCTGGAAGTCGGGCAGGGCGAAGGGGCGCTCGTTGACGCCGTCGCCGTCGACATCCTGCGGCTCCAGGTTCGGGCCGCGGTCCGTGTGCGTCACGAAGATCAGGCGCCCACTCTCATCCGTGCCTTCATAGAAGAGGCCGGAGAAGCCGCCAAGCAGGATGTCCTGGCCAGCCACTGTTGTGCCCAGCAGCGGCAGATCGGCGAGTTCGTAAGCGTCCAGCGTGGCGACCGGTGCGGCATAGTTCTTGAAGCCGAGCGGGAGCAGCGCAGTGACCTCAGCCTCGACGAGATCGACGACAGCCAGAGCGTTGTTTTCCTGCAGGGTGACGTAGGCTGTGATGCCGTCCGCCGCAACAGCGACATATTCTGGCTCGAGATCCTGCGCTACCGTGGCATCAGGGCCGTAGATGCGGATGCGAGAATCGAGGTCAGCGTCGTTGAAGGCATCGAAGCCAGCAGTCTTGACACGCTCGCTGCTCAATGCCTCCATGCCGCCCGTGAGGTCGATGATCGAGATCGAACCTTCCGGATCGATCGAATAGTCGTCGTTGGGCTCGCCTTCATTGGCGACGACAACGTGTGTGCCGTCCGGCGTGAAGGTGAGCATATCCGGCAGCGCGCCGACCGAAACTTGGCCCAGCAGTGTGCCCTGCGGATCCAGGAAGATGGCCATGCCGGGATCGGTCTTTTCGGCTGCTGGGACGGCAACCGCCACCCAATCGCCGTAAATATCGACGCTGGTGGCCGCATCACCGTACGGCGTCATGTCAACCTGGGCGATCAAGGCCGGGATGGCCGGATCGCTCAGGTCCAGGATGTCCAATGTCTTGTCGCCACCGTTGACCACGAAGGCGCGCCGGGTCGCCGCATGGTAGGCGACAATTTCGGCTGCACCCGCATCGAACTGGCCGGTGGCATAGGTACCCAGCGGGCTGATCGTGATCGGCGGCGCCGCGTCCTGTGCCCGTGCCGCAGGCGCAAACCCTGTAGGTACCAACAATGCAGCCAGTACAATAGCCAGAAAATTCTTTCTTACACGCATGGAGTTGCAGCTCCTTCTCAATGGGGGGATACCAGACTCGGTTGTGAAATACCTTCGAAAAGTGTAACTAACTGGCGTTAACAGGCGTCCTGAGAGACGTAAAGGTGCCGTTAACAAATGATTCCTCGATGGTTGGGTAACTATTCCAACGCAGCATCGTGCATCCTCTCGATATCGAACACTACTATCGTGAATCAGGAGACGCCAAACGTGAAAGCCAGGACGTCGCCAGGATGCGAGTACGCCTCCATCCTGCTGCGGGAACGAAGACGTTCTTCTGTTGGAACATCGTGCTGCCTCAGTGTTTGGCAGAGCCCCGCTCGCTATCACGGTCGGCGCTCTGCCCATCGCCGGGTGGAAGCTGCATGAGAATGCTGGAGCAATGATGGTAGAATACAAAATGTCACACACTGTCACCGACCTGGCATGAGCTCTTCCGCGACCGGCTGGGAGCTGACTATGACCGCAGGAGAGGGCGTGAAATGGACAATCAGACCGAGCATCCCGTAGAGGTTGAAGCCAAGTTTACCGTCTCCAATCCCAAAATTTTTGAAGAACTCGTCAAGCGCAGGAGCGCGCTGCCTGGCTATCGCCTGGGTCAGCCGCTCCACAGAGTCGTCCAGGACATCTATCTCGATACGCCGGATTACCGCCTGTTGCGATTGGGATATCAGCTACGGCTGCGTATTGGCGAGTCGCAGTGGGTGATGGCAGTCAAGTCGCGGGGCGTGGCCAGCGAGATTGGAATCTATCGCCGCATCGAAATTGAAGCGCCCCTGGATGAAAAACGGCGCCCTGAGCGTGCAGGTGACTTGCCCGGACAGATTGGTGCGGTGCTTGCCGCCGTGCTTGACAGGCGCTCCCAGCTGGTGCCGGTGTGTGTGATCGACCAGACGCGCAAGGTGCTGGAAGTGACGGCAACGACACCCGCTCACAAACGCCCGGAAGCTCGGGTGTTGAGCCTGCTCAGCCTGGATGAGATGTGCATTCGCCAGGAGGTCGAGGGGCCAATACTGGCGCGTGCCTATGAGATCGAGGTTGAACTGGCCAAAGATGTCGATGTGGCCGAGTTGCAGGTCATCGCGGCTCGGCTGATCGGCGCCTACAGCCTGGAGCCGAGCCATGCGAGCAAACTCGAACGTGGCCTGGCGATCCTCAGCCGCCATCCCGCCAACTCGCCCGAGAACTGGCAGGGTCTCCAGCGTGAAATGCCTATGGCGGAAGCGTGCCGCGCTATCTGGAATGAGCAGTTCATGCTTCTGCTCCTCAACGAGGCGGGCGCACGGTTTTCCGCCGATCCCGAATATGTACACGACGCACGCGTGTCGATCCGGCGCGCACGCGCCGCCGCACGCATTTACCAGAACTATTTTAAGCCCAAGGCCATTCGCACCCATCTGAAACGATTACGCCGCACGGCGCGCCTGTTCGGCGCTGTGCGCGATCTGGATGTTGCCATCGGCAAGCTGCAGAGTTACCAGGCGAGGACGCGCAGAAAGTCTGCCGGGGATTTGAAGACGACGCTGGATGAATGGATTGCCAAGCGGGCAGCGGCCCATGCCGAACTCATCAAGTGGCTTGACAGTGCACAGTATGCGGAGTTCGTAGGCGAGTTTTTGCAGTTCTGCCGGAGGCCGAATGCCGGCGCCGTCGATTTCAGACCGGCGCCGGGCGCTGAAACGACACCGTTCCAGGTGCGCCATGTGGTTCCACCCATGCTGCTCTCGAACTTTGCCAATGTGCGCGCCTATGAGGTGTGGTTCGACCTGGCGGACGAAGTCCCAGTCGAAACACTGCACCGCCTGCGCATCGAGTGCAAGTATCTGCGTTACAACCTGGAATTCATGTTGAGTCTGCTCGGTCCAGACGGTGCAGAGGTCGTCGCCTTGCTACGCAAGCTCCAGGATGATCTCGGCGACTTGAACGACGCGGTTGTCAGTAGCCAGATGATCGCAGCGGGCAGTGGTGCGAGCGAGTCATCCCTCTCTCAATATGGGCGGACACAGGAAAAGCTCATCGCCAGCCTGCGCAAACAACTGCAAGCAGACTTTGTGTGTTTTGTGGCAGAAGAGAATCGTGTACGCCTGCTCACGGCCATTGCTGGGCTGTAGCATACCACCTTCCCGGAAGCTCCGAGCTTCCGGGAAGGTTCGAAGCTACGCCAGCCCAAAATAGCGATCGAAAAACGCGGCCAGCTTCTCCAGCACTGTCTGCTTCTTGAGCGCGTGGCCGTTGTTCTTCGCAAAGCGCAAGAGCGGCGGCAAGATCTTCGTGATGGCGGTGCCGGTGGTCGGGAGCGCACCGTCGCGGAACGCATTGTCGACAAAGACTTTCGTCTCTTCCACCTTGAGACCCTCGTCGGCAATGATCTGGTCGAGTTTCGCGGTCTTCTTGGCCTCGACGAATGCCAGCCACTGCGCATCGACCTTGCCTTTTGTCGAGATGGAATCCACGAACTGCTCGATGAGGTCTAAGGTGGACCCATTTGTCAAGACACCGATTAGTATTACCAGCGCAACCCTGGCCAAGGAGGGCCAATGTGATGTGAAATGAACAGGCATGGTATCGTTCTCCATCTACCAGCGAGTAGGCAGGAGAAAGGAGATACCATGCCTGGCCGAATTGTAACCGAAACGTGTCCTGCGCCAGAA
>CAIRNL010000239.1 GCA_903879975.1 uncultured Chloroflexota bacterium
ACGTACTGTCCGAGTTCATGCGTCCGCAACCCCTGGGTAGTGTCGTTGCCTGGCTGGACGAACAGCCCGCGAATGAAGTCTACACGAGCGCCATCAGCCGCGCAGAGATCGAGCTGGGGCTTCTACTGATGCCCCCGGGCAAGCGCCAGGAAGCCCTGAGTCAGGCGGCACGAGCGATGTTCGCTGAGGACTTCGCCGGGCGTTGCCTGCCGTTCGACGAGGACGCAGCGCGCCAGTACGCCCGCATCGTCTCTGTGCGGATGCGGGCAGGCCAGCCAATCAGCGTGGAGGACGCCCAGATCGCCGCGATTGCGCTGGCGTGCCGGATGCCGTTGGCCACGCGCAACACCGCTGACTTCAAGTTGATTGACGGCCTTGAGGTTGTCAACCCCTGGAACGACGGCACGTAGCTACCTGTGTCACTGGAAGTGACAGATTCATGACGAAGCCCATCGAGGAAATCCTCGCCCCCAAGCCGGACGCTCGGCCACGCATCTACGCCCATTCGATTGACAACGCCGCACACGCCGGTCTGCTCAAGGTGGGGCAGACCACGCGCTGCGCTTGCCGCGTGCGGCCTCGCGGAAGGCCAGCAGCAATTGGCAAAGGAAGTGAGCTCATGCCACAGATGGCGGCACAGTTTGCCCATACGCAACCCCTTGCTCGACCGGCAAAAAGCCCTTTTTGAAAAATTTCGACCGGCTTCGCCGGGGAAGAGGGGGCCTGTCCCTCCCCTGCCGCTGCGCTTCCTCCCTCGCCCTTCCAGCAGCGCAGAAAGTCAGGATCAGGGCGAGCGGACACACCGGAAACCTTCGTCGCGGAACCATGAGCCGGGATAGTTGCTGCTGCGGTAGGCGGAGCGCACGTAGAGGTTGTTGTTGCCCCACGACCCGCCCCGCAGCACACGTTGCGTGCCCGTCGCCGGCCCTTGCGGGTTGTCGCTGGGCGACACGCTGTAGAAGTTCCAGCCGTACCAGTCGTTCACCCACTCAAACACATTCCCTGCCATGTCCATCACCCCGTACGGGCTGGCTCCATTCGGGTAGGCGCCCACCTGGCTGGTGTCACCGACACACGCAGGAGAGGGGCTGTGGTTCGCCCTGCTGCAGTCCGGCTCCTGGTTCCCCCATGGGTACTTGCGCCCGTCCGTCCCGCGCGCCGCTTTCTCCCACTCCGCCTCCGTCGGCAGACGCTTGCCTGTCCACGCACAGAAGGCGCTGGCCTGGTGCCAGTCTACGTTGATCACCGGGTAGTTGGCGTAGGTACTCGTCCCATAGTAGGGGCTGCGCGCGTAGGAATTCACATTCTGTGGCGCCGTGCACCCTCCCGCATTCACGCACGTCTTGTAGCGGGCGTTGGTCACCTCGTATTTGTCGATGGTGTAGGCGTCCAACGTGACCGTGTGCGTGGGAAGCTCATTTGCTTGAAATGAGGAATTGCAGCCATATTCCGCCGAGTTGCTGCTGTCGCAGCCCATCTGGAAGCTGCCGGCAGGGATCAGGATCTCTTCCAGCGTCCATCCATCCACAACTGTCACGATATGCTGCGCTGAACTGCCGCCCACGCTGTTGGTCGCCGTGACGATCACCGTGTAGGTTCCCGTCACCGTATAGCTGCGGGTCACATCGAGAAGGGCAGACTGGCAAATGGGACGAGAAAGGCCACGCCGCACAACGCCACAAAGCCCCAGTCCGCGTCGTTGAGGATCAGCACGCCGCCGAGGATCGCCGCTGCCACCACCAGCGCCAGCAGCGGACCGGCCACGCCGATGAAAAGGGTGATCAACAGCAGCCCGGCGGCCATGAGCGCCCCTGCGGCACCCCCGCGCAGCAAGGGATTGGGTGAGAAGAGCGACTTCTCGACGGTCTGATAGGTACGCTGTAACACGGTGGCTCCCGTATGGATATCCCTCCGCTCCATGGTGCGCTATTGCACCTCATCGATCCCAAGAAACTGAAGGTGGCACAACCGCTTTGCAATGGTAAAATAAGCATATGAGCGGCAGGATCCAGCACCCCCACGACAAGCTCTTTCGCACTGTTTTCACTGACGTCGAAGAGGCGGCGCTCTTTTTGCGCCAGCATCTGCCGGAGGCGTTGAGCGGCGGCCTGGACTGGTCGAGCCTGGCGCTGGTGGAGACGAGCTTCGTCGATGAGGCGCTGCGCGAGAGCGAATCCGATCTGCTCT
>CAIRNL010000240.1 GCA_903879975.1 uncultured Chloroflexota bacterium
CATCGGGTTACGGATAGAGGTCTGGCAGGCAGCGCTGGCGCATTGGCGCGACCATTTCTGGAGCGGCGTGGGACCGGGCGGCTTCTTCTGGAGCTATCCTGCCTATTTGCGCCCCGACGCAGTCGAGGTCGATCAGTTCCACCCGCACAGCCTGTGGCTCGAGCTGGTGACGACATGGGGTATACTGGGGCTGGCGTGGTTTGCGGTAAGCAGCATTGCGCTGGTCACAGCCATGCAACGGCAGGGCCAGTCCAGCACATCGGCTTTCTGGATTGCAGCAGGAGTTTGTGCGGCCTTCGCTGCTGCGCTCGCTCATGCCCAGATCGACACATTCCTCTTACTTGCCGACCTGGCCGCGTGGAACGCTGTGGCATGGGTGCTTGCAACGGCCCCCACTGCGGATTGATGACCCACGCCCACAACAGGCCCGTTGGCATATAAAAAAGCACTGGCCGGCGATATGTCCCGGCCAGTGCTTGAAACGCGTTGTCTACAAGCGGTCAGAAAGCACCGTTCGTAGCGCTTGGCCTACTCGACCGTGATCTGTACATTCAAGTCAGCGGCCGGTGCGATGGGCAGAATCTGATCCTTGATCAGCTGCATCACAGCAGGGTCTTCCAGCAGTGTACCGGCCAGGTAAGGCTTGGCCAGATCGAGCGCTGTGGCCAGCGACGCAGCGTCATAGGCGATGGAGACAACCGCTGCACCGTTGACGCTGATCTCGAAATTGTTTGGCATATTGACAATTCCGACCGTCTTGGCGCCCAGGTCACCGAGAATCTCCATGACATTGGCAGGCAACGCCGGCAATGCAACGCCCAGCCCGGCCAGCTGTTCAGCCGACAGACCGCCGACTGACGTAATCTGGCCATCCTTGAGCGTAACGTTGAGCTTGATGACCGGTGCTGCCATCGCACCGAGATCGGCAGGGGCATAGTTTGCCTCGATAGGTGCAGCTTCCGTCGTAGCTGCATCGCCGACTGCGACAACGGTTGACAAGCCGTCCTTCAGCACAGTGTCAAGGAGCGCATTGATCGCATCACCGCTGATACCGGCCTGAGCACCGGCGATGCCGGCAACAGTGGCCAGGCCGCCTGGTGCAAAGCGGATGGCCGGCAGCGGCTTGCCGTCGACAGCCAGATTGATCGCTTCAGTGGATGCATCGACTGCAAGTTGACTCACGCCCAGATCGCGCAACGGCTGCAGTGCATCTGCAGGCAGGGTCACACCCGGAATCGCGATCCCCATCACCTCAAGACTGCCGTTGTCGCCGATCTTGACCGGCAGTTCGGACAGGTTGAAGTCTGTCGGCTGCCCAGACAGATCGACGTTGAGTGCAAGATTGAGCGTTGGCAATTGCTGCGCTGCCATCTGAAGCAGATCTGTGGGGAGTGCACCACCGACCACGGCAGGCAACAGATTCAACGTGCGTTCCAGATAAGCTGCGTCATAGGCAATGCCCGGCATCTTCTTCCCATTGACAGTCAACTCGATACCGGCCGGGGTGGTCTGCACTGAAAGCGCATTGATCCCAAGGCTCTTCAGTTGGGCCAGCGTGCCTGGGTCCAACCGGAGCGGGTTGGCACCGCCAGACAGCGCAGCAATCACACTGCCGGGGATAGCACCCAGGCTACCGCTGCCCGATTCGTCAAACGAGACCCCCAAGGCCAGCAGTTCTGTGGTCGTCTCAGGCTGTTGGGGAGAGATTGCCGTCTCGCCGCGCCAGCGCGGAATGTCGAGCGGGGTACCAGAAGCTGGTGGCAGATTGATACTGGCGCCGAGCCCAATCTGACGCAGCCAGGACAACGCCTGGGCAGCAGAGCCTACGCCAGGCACGCCGGCCAACAGCTCCTGCAGATTGGCGGCGCTCTCATCATCCCATGCCAGATACGCCTGATCCTCGCCGTTGACATAGACGTGGATGCCGTTATAGCCGATGCGCAATTCCACCTTCTGGCCCAGCGCCTGCAGCTGCTTCACCAAGTCTGGCGTCAACACCTGGCCCAGACCGATGCCGTAAATACTTGCAGAGCCGTTTGCGTCGACATTGATGGGTGTCGATGGCAGGTTGAACATTGTCTTCCCCTGCCCGCCGCCACCGCCGCTACATGCGGCCATCCCCAACACGGTGACGATTATCACCAGGAGAATCGGCAAGAACTTGCGTTTCGCCTGCATAAGCAGTCTCCTCTTTGCTCGAATCAGGTCGGAAAGTATCGCTCAGATAGGAAACCGGTCGCCCGTGACAAATTGCAGACCGGCGCAAAACTGTATATCCGTTGAAATGATACATCATGTACGAACAACACACAAGCGGCTATTCAAGCTGGGGAGTATCGGAGAATACCAGCGAGTTCTGCCCTGTGGTGCCGAGTGCAAGTCGCCATGCACACTGCCCCACAGACATTCTACCCGTCGGGTGTGACCCACAGTTGTCTGTCCGGACATGCCATCACCGGTCAGGCAGTGGGAAGACTCATGGAAAGAGGAACGAGAGCCAGAAAAAAGATTTCACGAATTATTTGACGTGCGATTTGGGTGTGCTACAATGAATTGCAGATTTTCAAAGAGACAAACATCTTTCCTCAGCCACACATTCATTTTTGGGATTGCTCCTTCTGTCATTTGTCGAAAACAGACACAGCACGTAGCCTCCGGGCTACACACCGCCGACGTAGTCAGGACGGAAGGAAAGCAACAAACAAGAGGCGATTGACGCATGAACAAGCACAGCGCCTTGCTGTGGATGGAAAACGTCAGCAAGTCCTTCCCAGGTGTTCAGGCACTGGAGAATGTCAGCCTTCATGTCAGTGCAGGCGAGATTCTTGGCTTGATCGGGCAGAACGGAGCTGGCAAATCCACGCTGATGAAGATTCTCTCCGGGGTCTATGCGCCGGATAGCGGCGAAATCCTGCTGAGTGGACAGCCAGCCCAGATTCACAATCCGCATCATGCCCAGGAGTTGGGTATCTCCATCATCTATCAAGAACTGAACTTGATGCCCAATCTCTCCGTCATGGAAAACATCTTTGTTGGGCGCGAGCCTGGCCCCCTGCTCTTTGTCAGCCGATCGCAGCAGGAAAGACAAACACGTGCGATCCTGGAGCGTATGCGCATGCATCTTCGACCGACTGCGCTGGTACGTTCGCTATCGGTCGCCGAGCAGCAGATGGTCGAGATCGCCAAGGCAATTTCGCGCGACGTACGCGTGCTCATCATGGACGAACCGACGTCGGCCTTGAGTGAAGCCGAGGTGGAGACGCTCTTCGATATCATCGGCCAGCTGCGCAGCAGCGGCGTGGCCGTTATCTTCATCTCACACCGGCTCGAGGAAGTGCTGCACATCTGTGATCGCGTCACTGTGCTGCGAGATGGCGCCAATGCAGGTGACGTAGCGGTCAAGTCCACCTCGCGCGAAGAATTGATTCGCATGATGGTCGGCCGCCCACTCGACCAGTTCTTCCACCGCGACTCGCATCTGGAGGATATCGGCGGCAGCAGCGAGAGCGTGCTCGAAGTGAGCGGCATCTCGCGTCGCGGTACAGCCATCAACCCCGATGCCATCGTACTGGACAACGTCAGTCTGGCACTCAAGCGGGGCGAGATTCTGGGATTGGCCGGTCTTGTGGGTGCAGGTCGTACGGAGCTGGCGCGCGTGATCTTCGGCGCAGACAAGCGTAGCGGCGGCGAGATCTTCGTTGAGGGACAGCTGGCAAAGATTCACTCACCGGTCGATGCGATCAAGCACGGTATTGGTCTTGTACCAGAAGATCGTAAGGGACAGGGATTGATCCTGAAATTGGCGGTGCGCGTCAACATGACACTGGCCCACCTCGACAAGCTAAGTACTCTGGACTTTGTGCAGTCGGGTGCCGAACGCAGGATCGTCGACGAATACATCCGGCGCTTCGAAATCCGCACACCGAGCCCCGATCAGCGTGTCGTCAACCTGAGCGGCGGCAACCAGCAGAAGGTTGTCATCTCCAAGTGGCTGATGCTCAACCCCAAAATTCTGATCATGGACGAGCCGACGCGCGGCATCGACGTCGGTGCAAAATCGGAGATCTACGAGCTGATGCACGAACTTGCCTCCCACGGCATCAGCATCATGATGATTTCATCGGAGTTTCCAGAGTTGATCGCCATGTGCGATCGCATCGTCTGCCTAGCGGAGGGACGCGTGACCGGTGAGGTGATGCGCAAAGACGCAACTCTGGAGACCCTGATGCACTACTGCACCCTGCGTGAGCAGGTAGTAACCAGCGAGAAAGGATCGGCGGCAGCGTGACGACCCAAAGAGCAATCAAAACCACCTCTCGAAAGGGCAGTACAGATTGGTCGGCCTATGCCAGCCAATTTGGCGCTCTTGGCGTCCTGATCATCATCTGTGTTGTCTTCGCCGTCATCGAGCCGGCGTTTGTGTCTCCCATCAACCTCTTCAACGTGCTGCGCCAGGTATCGATCTACGGTCTGCTCGCCTTGGGGATGACCTTCGTCATCCTCACCGGCGGCATTGACCTGTCTGTCGGCTCGTTGCTGGCGCTGGCCGGGCTGGTAGCGGCGGCGGTCTACAAGGGCGGAACCGGGCTGCTCTCCGCAGGGACAGCCGGCCAGGCTGAAGGCTTTGGCCTATGGCCGGCCATCGGCGCAGCCATCCTCGTCGGCGTTCTCGGCGGCCTGCTGCAGGGTTCGGTCGTATCCTGGCTCAAGGTGCCTCCTTTCATCGTGACACTGGGCGGGCTCACGTCCTTCCGCGGGCTGGCCCTGCTCTTTTCCAGCGGACAGCCCATCAGCACCTTTACAGACGAATATAAATACTGGGGACAAGGCATGGTCGGCCCAGTGCCGGTGCCGGTCATCATCTTCCTCAGTTTTGCCGTGCTGGCATTCATCATCCTACGCTACACGCGCTATGGGCGCCATGTCTATGCCGTGGGCGGCAATCCCGAAGCAGCACGGCTTTCCGGCTTGAAAGTGAACAACGTGGTGCTCAGCGTTTACGTCATCACTGGCTTTTTTGCCGGCCTATCTGGCTTTCTCCTGTCGTCGCGCTTGAATTCAGCAGAACAGGTCGCCGGCGTCGGCTACGAGCTAACGGTCATCGCCGGCGTCGTCATCGGCGGCACCAGCCTCTTTGGAGGTGAAGGCAGCATCTTTGGCACCGTCATCGGCATCCTGCTGATCGGCGTGCTGAGCAATGGCCTGACGCTGATGAATGTTTCGCCCTACATCCAGCAGATTCTGGTGGGCTTGATTATCGTCTTTGCCGTCTTCCTGGATCAGTTGATCAAGCGGCGACGCTAAAGGTACTGGGATGTAGCAGTTGTACGGCCCAGCGCTCAGCCTGTAGCAGCACCTGGAGTTACGTAGTTCTGCGGACTGTGGGCTTTCGATCTCGCATTCCGCGTATCCATATCGTCTGGTTCCTATGAGTTTACAAGGAGAATTGACTATGCGCAGAGTATTTTCGAGCAGGAGCACCTCTATCGTTGCCAGCCTGCTGGTCATCATGGCCATGCTGCTGTCGGCGTGTGCGCCGGCCGCCACTCCGGCGGGTGACGCAGAGGCAACCCAGCCGGCCACCGAAGGCGAGACCTACCGCATCGCATTCTCGGTGCCGGCTATGAGCTTCCCCTTCTTCGTACACATGGAAAAGCAGGTGCGCGAAGAGGCAGCCAAAATGGGCAACGTGGAGATCATCACACTCGACGGCCAGGACAACACGACCAAGCAAGTCGCCGACCTGGAAGGTGTCATTGCCCAGGGCTATGACGGCCTCATTGTCAGCCCGCGCACGAACGAAGGCGTGGCTCCTGTCATCCAGCAGGTCATCGACGCCGGCATCCCGGTTGTCACCATCGACCGCCGCGCAGACGGCGTCAACGGTCTCCTCGCCCATGTCGGCGCGGACAACGTCATCGGCGGCGAAGAGCAAGGCAAGGCCATTCTCAGCCTCTTCCCTGACGGCGCCAAGATCATCGAACTGCTTGGCACGCCCGGCGCCTCGCCTGCCATCGACCGCTCGGCGGGTCTCCACAATATCATCGACCCGGCTGGCAATATTGAGGTTGTCTGCCAGCAGACCGGCAACTTCAACCGCAATGACGGTCTGACCGTCACCGAGAACTGCCTCACGGCCAACCCTGACGTCCAGGCCATCGTCGCCGCCAATGACGACATGGCTCTCGGCGCCATCGAAGCCGTCAACGCGGCCGGCATTTCCGTTCCCATCATCGGCTTCGACGCCCTGCCCGAGG
>CAIRNL010000241.1 GCA_903879975.1 uncultured Chloroflexota bacterium
GATGTGACCTTCCTCCAGTATGTCAACCCCATGGCCATGAACTGCTGGGCGATCAGCCGCGCCAGCACGATCCAGACGGTCGGCCTTTGCCACAGCGTGCAGGGGACGGCCGAACAGCTGGCTCAAGACATCGGCGTGCCCATCGAGGAGATCGACTACGTCTGCGCCGGCATCAACCACATGGCCTTCTACTTGAAGTTCGAGCGTGCGGGACAGAACCTCTACCCGCTCATTCGTCAGGTGCTGGCTGAGGGGCGTGTGCCGGATTGGAACCGCGTCCGCTACGAGATATTCCATCGCGTCGGCTACTTTGTCACCGAATCGAGCGAGCACTTCAGCGAATACGTGCCGTGGTTCATCAAGCGCGACCGGCCCGACCTCATCGAGGAGTTCAATGTGCCGCTGGACGAGTACATCCGGCGCTGCGAGGTTCAGATCACGGGCTGGGAGTTCATGCGCCGCAAGCTGGAAAATCCAGAAGTCGACCTGAAGACCGAATTCGTGGCAGCCATGGCCAAGGCTGGCGTACCTGAGGCGCACATGCCCTGGGTCGTGGATGAGTTCGAGCGCATCAACGAGGTGAAACGCAGCCACGAGTATGGCTCGCTCATTGTGCACAGCATTGTCACCGGCCAGCCGCGCGTGATCTACGGCAATGTGGCCAACAACGGCCTGATCGACAACCTGCCACAGGGCTGCTGCGTCGAGGTGCCGTGCCTCGTCGATAAGAACGGCGTTCAGCCGACCAAGATCGGCGCGCTGCCGCCCCAACTTGCCGCCATGATGCGCACCAACGTCAACGTACAGGAGATGGTCGTCGAGGCAGCGCTCACAGGCAAGCGTGAGTACATCTACTATGCCGCTATGCTTGACCCGCACACCGCCGCTGAACTGAGCCTAGACCAGATCTGGCATCTGGTCGATGACCTGATCGAGGCGCATGGCAGTTGGCTGCCCAAGTATCGCTGAGGAACGCAGGCGCACACCGTTGGATCGGGGTGACGATAGGCCAAATCTTGCCCGATACCGTTGTGCACAGACTGTACATCTTCGGATGTCGGGCAATGATTCGGGGACAGCGGAGATTCTGGAGGACACTGCCGCCGGGCGCCCAGCCGACGTCCTGAATCCCAGACGGTTGCACTGCAAGCATTGCGGGTCGAGCCAGCCGTCGACAGAGCGCGTGCCGCCCAGCAGACGCTGGAGAGAATGCTGTGTGTGCAGCGGTGTTGGCTGGGATACCTACAGTGCGGCAGCCGCTCACACCCTCTGTTGGCCCAGCAGCCGCATGCCGTTCAGGGTGACGACCAGCGCCGCGCCGACGTCGGCCAGTACGGCCAACCAGAGACTGCCGTAGCCGAGCAGCACCATCGCCAGAAAGAACAGCTTGATGCCGATCGCAAGCGCAATGTTGGCGCGCACGATGCGCAGCGCACGCTGTGCCAACCGTACCGCATAGGGCAATTTGCCCAGATCATTGCCCAACAATGCCACGTCGGCCGTTTCGAGCGCCTGCGCCGTGCCGCTTCCCATTGCAATGCCCACGGTAGCCGCTGCCAGCGCCGGCGCGTCGTTCACCCCATCGCCTACCATACCGACTGCGCCGTACTGTGCCAGCAGCTGCTGCACGATCGTCACCTTCTGCGCCGGCATCAGTTCTGCATGTGCCGCATCGATCCCCGCCGCATCGCCGATGCGGCGCGCGGTCGCAGCGTTGTCGCCGGTCAGCATCACCGTGTGGCGGATGCCGGCTTCACGCAGCGCCACGATTGCAGCGCGGCTGGAAGGACGGATGCAGTCGGCCAGTACGGCATAGCCGCGATACACCCCATCTTCCCCGATGAGCATGGGCGTGTGCCCGCGGCTCGCGACCTGCGCCACTTCGTCGCAGATACCAGGCGCGTGCACAACCGCAGTGTCGAAATAGCTGTGGCTGCCGATGACCACCTGCCGGCCCGCCACCGCACCGCTGACGCCGCGCCCCGGCAGCGCCGTGACGCCTTCCGCCGCTGGATAGGCGGCCAGTACGTTGCGCTCCTCCGCCGCACGCACGATGGCGCGCGCCAGCGGATGCTCGCTGCGCCGTTCTACGGCGCTGGCCAGTGCCAGCAGATCATCGCATGGCCCACAGAAACCGTGCGGGTCTAGGCAGCGCGCCGAACGCACGGCGATCACGTCGGGCTGGCCGGCGGTGAGTGTGCCGGTCTTGTCGAAAGCAACAGCCTGAAGCCTGGCCAGAGACTCCAGGTGCACACCTCCTTTGATCAGGATGCCTTGATGCGCCGCGTGGCTGATGGCGCTGATGATGGTGACGGGCGTGCTGATCACCAGCGCACAGGGACAGGCAATCACCAGCAGTTCCAGCGCCCGGTAGAGCCAGCCCTGATCGCCCCAGAAGGGTGCACTCAAGACGAGCGGCGGCAACACTGCCACGAGCGCAGCCAGCCCGACCACCGCTGGCGTATACCAGCGGGCGAACTGGTCGACAAAGCGCTCGGCGGGCGCCTTGCGCTCCTGCGCCTCCTCGACCATGCGGATGAGACGGCTCAGCGTGTTGTCCTCGGCCGGGCGCATCACCTCGACTTCGAGCGCGCCTTCGCCGTTGATGCTGCCAGCGTATACCTCGTCGCTCGCTGCCTTCTCCACTGGCGTCGATTCGCCGGTGATGGGCGCCTGGTTGACGGCCGACATGCCCTGCACCACACGCCCATCCATCGGGATGCGATCGCCCGGCTTGACAAGGATCGTGTCTCCGATGGCCAGTTCCGCCACGGGCACAAGCTGCTCCTCGACCCCGCAGAAGGGGCACGGGCCGCCGCTGTAGCCATCCATGCCCAGATGACCCTGGCAATCGATGCACGGCCGCAAGACCAGCGCTTCAGCCGGCGCCACCCGCAGGAGCGAGCGGATCGACTGCCGTGCCCGCTCCATGGTGTAGCCTTCCAGCGCCTCGCCAATGGCAAAAAGCACCATGACTAGCCCAGCTTCGGTGTAAGCGCCGATCACGACTGCGCCGACCGCCGCAATGGTCATCAGGAGATTGATGGTGATGCGGCGATTGATACGTAGCGACTGCCACGCACTGCGTGCGATCGGATAGCCGGCCACCCCTAAGGCAGCCAGCGAAGTGATGCTGAGGAGTGGGCTGCTCCACCCAAGCATGGGCAGCAGCTCATCGAAGATCAGGCCCGGTAGGATCAGCAGTGCACCCAGCAAGGCAAAGGCCGTGGCGCGCCGTGCCAGCAGGTAGCGCACGAAGCCGCCCAAGCCACGCTCCGGCAGCCAGGCCAGGTAGCTCGGTGTGGTGTCGGCTGCGTCGCCGGCGCCGTCATCGACGGCATAGCCCAGCGCACGCACCCGTTCGATGACGTTCTCGGGTGCGATTTTGCCCTCGACCGTGAGCCGCGCCGCCGCATAGTTGAGCGAGCAGGACGCGACGCCCTCCAGCCGCGCGACGCCCGCCTCAATGGTGCGCGCACACTCCGCACAGTCCATGCCCTTGATGCGGTAAATCTGCTTGGCTTCGTTCATCATCCTACTCGGTCTCCAGCAGTCGATGCGAGATCGCCGGTTGGCTGATTGGCAGGAGGTCGGACACCTCGCCATGGCCGCTGCACAGGGATCATCGTCAGGCCGGCGACTGGATGTACCCGTCGATGATGCTGCGGCCAGTCATCTCCTCCGGCGGATCGATGCCGAGCAGGTCGAGCACCGTCGGCGCCACGTCGGCCAGGATGCCGCGCGGGCGCAGCGCATAGTAGCCGTCGCCGATGACGAAGCAGGCCACCGGCTGTGTAGTGTGGTAGGTATGCGGCTCTCCAGTGACGAGGTCGCGCATGCGCTCGCAGTTGCCGTGGTCGGCCGTGACGATGGCGAC
>CAIRNL010000242.1 GCA_903879975.1 uncultured Chloroflexota bacterium
CGCCAGGAGCAGGAGCCACCAGGGCGTCACCGAGGCGTCTTCTGCGCCAGGGCTGTCGATCAGCTCTTCCCCTGTGAATGGGGGCGGCAATTCTTCGCTGCCAGCCGGGGGAGGTGTAGCATCCGCCGCGCCATCGTCAGGCTGGGGCGTTGGCTCCGCCTCGCCGGCGATCGCATCGACATTCGCGGTGTCTTCGCCTGGCGCTCGTTCAAGTGGACTCTCACCGGCGGTCGGCTCAAATTCGATCCATCCATACTCCGGGAAGAAAACTTCTACCCATGTGTGCGCGTCGCGCTCCGTGACAAAGTATTGACCGCTTTCCTCGTCAAAAATGCCTTCGGCATAGCCACTCGCTGTGCGCGCCGGCACGCCTGCCACGCGCAACATCATGGCCATGGCCGTGGCGTAGTAATCACAATAGCCCTGTTGGATTTCGTACAGGAAGTACTCGATGGGGTCGGCATCGGGCTGTGGCGCTGGAATGGCGTCGTTGTAGGGAATTGCGCGCAGGTAGCTTTCGATGGCCTTGGCCTTCTCGTAAGGTGTCGACAGGCCAGTTGTCAGTCGCTGCGCCTCTTCCATCACACGCGGCGAGAAATCTGCCGGAATTTGTAGGTAGCGATCGAGAATTTCTGGCGGGTAGTCGGCCGTTGTGTTCTGCAGGGCGCGCACTGTGGCTTCAGTCACTGCGCTGACGAGGACATAGCGATCGCCGTTGAACAGATCGCGGTCTGCACGAATCATGGTGAATTCGACCGGCTGGCCATCTTCGGGCGGCGTTGCCGCCGGGATAGGGACAGCGCCAGGCTGCGGGCGTACCCGTGCGTTGAGCCGTACATTGGACTGTGCCACGTCAGGCATACCAAAAAGAATTGTACCCACGGGCGCCAGGAGTGTAATCGTCTGGCTGATGGCTGTGCGTGCGCGCCAGCTTGGTACCGGCACGATCTCGCCGGCATCGTACTGTGCCGTGCCGTCGGCTGTGTCGAGCCAGCGTCTGCCGTCGTAGGTGTCGAAGACGACCGCCCGCCAGTAGCGCGCCTGTGCCGTCTGGGCTTGAAAGACCGGTGAGTCGGAGACATTGCGCTCGCCGCCCAGTGTGAGCGTGTTGTCGAACGACGCGACGACCTCCGACGGTTGGCGATTCAACCCTTGATAGAGTCGCTGCACATTCTCGGCGGTCGACTCCCACGTCGTGTTGACCGGCGCCAGCAGCGCGCGCAGTTGTGAATTGCGTCCCAGTCCCGGCATTACCCAGGCGAGGAGCACGAGCAGCGCGCTGAACAGAACGCCGTTACGCAGGAAATCCCACACAATGTCAGGCTGAAAGTAGATGCGATCTTCGCGCCAGCGCAGTTGCTGCTCGGAGAGGTTGGTGCGCACCAGCAGGACGAGCGCAACCAGCACAAAGGCCAACAGGAAGCCCACAGTGGACTGCGGTGCGTAGTAGGTGTTGATCAGCAACACGATGCCGGCGGGAATCACAGCGCGCCAGGTGTAACCGTAGCGAAAGATCGACCAGACGCCAAGATAGGTGAGCCACCAGAGCAGGAAGCAGATTTCAAAGATGAAGACGTAGTTGTCGGCGCTGGCCGTGCGGCTGACGGCTGCATCGACCCAGTCAAGCAAGCGCAGCAACACGAAGTAGACGCGTGCCTGCAACTCGCTGATATTCGAACTGTTCAGGAACGGCGACACTTCGTTCGTCGGCACGATGCTCGCCATTGAAAAGAGGATCCATGCCAGCCCGACAAACATGCTGTGTGACAACGCAAAGAAGCCATCGAAGCGACTCAGGGACATGAGCAGCCCCAGGGCAAACGCGCCAGCCGTCACCGGCATGACAACGGAGAGATTCTCGGTGTGCCCAGCTGCATCCAGTGCCGCAGCCAGGATGAAATAGAGCGCGGCAGCCAGGAACACCGTCAACCAAAAGCCGTCCTGGAAATAGAGATTGTCCTGGTAGCGGACACGCCGTCTGGCCGGTGCTGCATCCGCACTTGCACTGCGAATTGTCTGAGCCATTTTATCTGTGCCGACCTGTCCTCGATTCATAGACGGCAACCGCCGGCGGCGGGTTCCCTGTTGTGGATCTCGGCATCATAGCAAGCGCCACAGCACGGTAGCCAGCGCCAGCAGTCCGCCCAGACCCAGCGCTGCCGCAGCAAGGACTCGCGCCGCACTCACTGTCGCCACGCGCACGTCGAGCATCTGCGGCGGGCTGGCCACGGTCACCAGCCAGGCACGTGCAGCATCGTTCAGCGCGCCCGGCGTCGATAGTGCAATCACGATCTGGCTGTCGCGCGCCAGGTTGCGCCATTCCTCTGCCGCATAGCGGTAATTGGCGGCCTGCAATCGGGCGCGCTGCGAAGCCTCCAGAGTCGCAGTGCTACCGCTCGTGGTCTGTGTCGCACTTGCCTCGAAGCCGTCAGCTTGACGTTCCAGGTCCGCAGCGATCGACTGCCATGGATCGCCTGCCGCACGCAGGTCGATAGGTTGTAAGACCTGTATTTCCTGCCAGAGGCCGTCGGAGGATGTGGTGACCTGTGGGCCAAGCTGGCCGAGCAGGCTGCGCAGCAACGACCAGTCAGGCCGCGCCGGGGTCAGCTGGGCAAGTTCAACCCCATTGGCGCCCGCCGGCATGGTGAGCCGGAACGTGAATATAGTCTCGCCCTCCGGCGTTTCCTCGCGATGCACTGCCGTCTGAACCGTGGCTTTCTGCGGGCTGTTCTGCCAGCTTTGCACCAGATCGGAGAGAGCAGCCTCTGCTTCTGCAGCTCGACCAGGTGCTGCCAGCGCTGTGGCCTCTACGACGATGCCGCTGTCGGCAATCGTCGTAGAGATCGTCCAATGTCTAAAAAGTGAGCGATACTCAAGCGGTGGTTGCAGTTCCGGCGCGTTGATGATATCGCCGGCGAGGCTGAGTGCAGTCGCCCGGTCACCCTGTTCGACCAGTTGAACGGCCTGCTGCACCACCAGCGCAGCGCTCTCCTGGGCGAGGAACGCTGCGCTGGCAGTGCTGGTGGGCAATGCCTGCAATCGCTCGATGAGTGCCAGCGCAGCTGAAATATCACCACGGCGCCGCAAGTCGGCCAGCATCAGGCGTAGCCCTTCCTCCTGCCAGCGCTCCAACTCAGCGCGCAGCGGGTCATCGACCATGATGCCCGGCATCGCCTGGGCGGCCTCCGCCACCATCAGCTCAGCATAGGCCGGATCGGTGCTGCCGTCCGCCCCGGCGACGCGGCTGCGATAGAGGGTCGCAAGGCCGACGTGCAGGCTGGCGGTTTCCTGGGGCAGTGCGCCGCTTGCCGCTGCCGCCTGCACACCCTCGGTGTAGACGGCAGCCGCCTGGCCGAAGAAACGATCGGCCACAGCGCTCCAGCCCAGAGTACGGGCAACGTTCGCGACCTCACCATAGCGCCGTCCAAGCGCAGCGTAGTCGGCAGACGAACCCGGCGGCGTCGTTTCCAGTTGCTGTATTTCGAGCCAGGTTGCCGGATTGAGCGCGTGAAACTCGATCGTATCAGGCAGGCTGCCCTCGAATAGCCACTGCAACTCGGTGTTTTCGCCGGCACCGTTGCTGTAGTGCCAGCCAGCAGGTTCGACCTTCAGCCAGCCGCCCATGTCCAACACGATGCCCGGCTGCAAGTCGACGCGAGTGCTGTGCTGGCCTGGCCAGGTGCGCACCTCGGCCAGCGGATAGGAGAGTGCAAAGACAGGGATCGAACCCAGCTCGCGGCCGGCGGACAACGTCACGTCAACACGGCCGTTGGCCGGCACCAACACGGTTGCCAGGCCGTCGCCCGTTTCACTGGCCTGGAGTACGAGCGGCACATCGTCGACACTCAACGTCGTATAAAACTCAGCAGCGCGTGACAGCCGCAGTTGGACTTCGCTCGCCTCTTTGCCCTCATTGCGGATGTCGTAGGTTGCCTGAAGCTGGACGACAGGTGCGCCTGTCGCGTCGGCATCGATCACGATGGACACGATGTGGGTGTGTAGGCTCGCCGCGCTTGTGCCGGTCGAAGTGAGAACAGGAAACGTGAGGATGGCCTGGCGCGCATCATGCTGCGCCGACGCAGTCGCCTGCACCGCTATGGAAAAGCCAAGGCTCAGCACCACCAGCGCGCAGAGGAGGCAAATACGCACTGCCCGCCCTGCACATGCTCTGCGCATGCGGCGCGCGGCGGAGGACTCACCGCTTTCAACCGAGACGTCCGGCACCCGATCAGCGGATGTGTCCTGTCTGCCTGCCATGAAGGTTAGCGCTAAAGTTGCATTTCGGTTCCGCTTCTGGTATCTTGACATGCATTCTATTTCGCCGTTAGACGGTCAACTTCAAGCTGATATGGTCCGCTTATTGATGCAATGGGACATAAAAATGGGACGCGAACAGGATTTCTCCGAGTTCGTTGTCCGTGAGTTTGCCCCACGTCTCATGCAACTGGGCATTGAGCCAAGCGAGGTTCTGTATACCATGTACGGTGAAGGCCCGCAAATGTTGACGTTGGGCGCCGTCGAGAGCAAAGAAAAGTTACAAGAAATCCTCGAAAGCACCGGGTGGCAGAAACTTCACGAAAAACTGCTCACCTACGTGACGAATTATCGCCAGAAAGTAGTTCCCGACAACGGACGCAATTTCCAATTGTAGGGCACTGCCAATTCTTTTCCGCCTTCAGACAATCCATCGTCGGGTGATTCAGCCCATCGCCGGAGTTTTGAGTCGACGCAACCGATCGGAGCAAGCGCACCCGCTTGATGTCCGTTCAGCATTGTGTAGGCAGTCGGAGAGCAACGGGCTGTCTGTCAGCAAAGCGCAAGCGCAGTCAGTTGATCCTTGGACGGACGGTCAAATATAATCTCAATTGTCGGGCACAGACGGACACAATGTTTTCCAGCCAGCCACTGATGGATCACCATGACGTGTTCTCTGAAAGTATTTAGAACAGATGCATTCCTCTTCGTACCATCGGCCCGTGCAGAGTATGTGCAGATGGAATTGACGCCAGCCA
>CAIRNL010000243.1 GCA_903879975.1 uncultured Chloroflexota bacterium
CAGCGGCACGACGCGTCTGGGCAGCAGCACGGCCTTCACGGCGACGATCCTGGAGGGCAGCAATGTGAGCTATGCGTGGGCGTTCGGGGACGGCACGAATGGCAGCGGAGCGAGTCCCAACTATGCCTACGCGGCGGTAGGCAGCTACACGGCCGTGGTGACGGCGACGAACGGGGTGAGCCAGGTGGTGGCGAGCACGGTGGTGAGCGTGATCGACCGGGCGATTACAGGTCCTGCAGTCACAAACAGTGGGCCAACGCCACTGGGGAGTGCTACGACGTTTAGCGTTACCACAGATGGCAGCAATGTGAGTTATGTCTGGGACTTTGGCGACGGCAGCACGGGCAGCGGAGCGAGTCCCAACTATGCCTACGCGGCGGTAGGCAGCTACACGGCCGTGGTGACCGCGACCAATGGGGTGAGCCAGGTGGTGTCGAGCAGCGTGGTGAGCGTGATCGACCGGGCGATCACGGGGCTGAGTGCTGCCAACAGCGGCACGACGCGTCTGGGCAGCACGACGGCCTTCACGGCGACGATCCTGGAGGGCAGCAATGTGAGCTATGCGTGGGCGTTCGGGGACGGCACGAGTGGCAGCGGAGCGAATCCCAGCCGCATCTACGCAGCGGTAGGCAGCTACACGGCCGTGGTGACCGCGACCAATGGGGTGGGCCAGGCGACGGCCAGCACCCAGGTGACGGTGACCAACGATCCGCCGGTGGCGAATGCGGGCGCCGACCAGTCTGGCTTTGTCAACCAGCCGTTCACGCTAGAGGGCGGCAGCTCTTTTGACCCTGACGGCCATCTGCCGCTGACGTACCGCTGGACGCAGAGTGGGGGACCGACGGTGAGCTTGAGCGGCGCAGGGGCGCTGTCGACCACCACCTTCACGGCGCCGCTGACCCCAACTGTGCTGACCTTCCGCCTGACCGTCACCGACAGCCGTGGGTTGGCCACAGTCAGCCCGGACACGGTCGTCATCACGGTGACTGATGTGGCCATCCGCCACAGCGGGCCCACCGTGCTGGGCAGTGCGACTGTGTTGACTGCGACGGTGATGGCAGGTTCGAATGTTGGCTATATCTGGAATTTCGGCGACGGCTCGCTGGCCATCGTCAGCGGCAGCGGGTTGACGGCCACCTACGCCTATACCTATGCTGCTGCAGGCAGCTACACAGCGACGGTGACCGCCACGAACAGTGTGGGCCAGGCGGCGGCCAGCACGCAGGTGACGGTGGATAGCGCGATTACGGGCCTGGCCGCTGCCGCCAGCGGGCCGACGCGGCTGGCCAGCGCGACTGTCTTCACCGCCACAATCCTGGGCGGCACCAACGTGAGCTATGCCTGGGCCTTCGGTGACGGCAGCACGGGCAGCGGCACCAATCCCACTCGCACCTATGCCGCTGTGGGCAGCTACACGGCGACGGTGACCGCCACGAACAGTGTTGGCCAGGTGACGGCCAGCACGCAGGTCACAGTCATCGACCAGGCGATCAGTGGCCTGCAAATAGTCCGTAGCGGAGAAAGTCAACCAGTCCTTGGCAGCGTTATCGCTTTTACTGCCACAACTACCACAGGTAGCACTATCAACTATAGTTGGAATTTAGGTGATGGGACAATAGCTGCCGATCAAAGTACAACGCACAGCCATGCAGTTGCAGACAGGTATCGGATTGTCGTTACGGCCACCAACAGCGTGAGCAGCACGACTGTGTATACAGATATTTTCTATGCTGGCTGGGCGGAGCGAGAAATCCTGATCCCCGCCGGCAGCTTCCAGATGGGCTGCGACAGCAGCAACTCGGCGGAGTCGTGTAATGTTAATGAGCAGCCGCTGCACACGGTGACGCTGTCCGCCTACTATATCGACAAGTACGAGGTGACCAATGCCCGCTACAAGGCGTGTGTGGATGCGGGAGGGTGCACGGCGCCGTGGAATGTGAATTTTGGTAGTCGCATCCCCTACTACGGCAATGCTACCTATGCCGACTACCCGGTGAGCCATGTAGACTGGTACCAGGCCAATGCTTTCTGTGCGTGGGAAGGCAAGCGGTTGCCGACGGAGGCGGAGTGGGAGAAGGCAGCGCGTGGGAGCAGCGACACGCGTGCGTACCCGTGGGGGAACGAGGCGCCGAACTGCGGCAGGGTGAACTTCAATAGCTCCTGTGTCGGTGGCACGAGCCGTGTGGGCACCTATCCAAGCGGCGCCAGCCCGTATGGTGTGATGGACATGGCAGGGAATGTGTTTGAGTGGGTGAACGACAGGTACAGCGCCAACTACTACAGTACGTCGCCCACAACCAACCCGCAGGGGCCGGGGACGGGCTCGAACCGTGTGCTGCGAGGCGGGTCGTGGAACTTCGGCGGCGCGCGCTCCGCCTACCGGTACGACCGCTACCCCACCTACTGGGACGGCTTCAGCCGCGGTATCCGGTGTGTCCGTTCGCCCTGATCCTGGTATTCTGGTTTTTGGGCTGCTGAGCTTCTGGAAAGGCTGGGGGGAAAGCGCAGCGGCGGGGGGCGGCCAGCCCCCCCTCTGCCCCGGCAAAGCCGGGCGAAATTTTTTGGAAAAGCCTTCTTGTGCCGCCCCGGCAGGAGTGCGCGTATGGGCAAACTGGCCTGAGGGCACACCAAAGAGGGCGAAGTACCACTTCGCCCTACAAACAGCCCGTCCTACAGCCACCCGGCCTGAGGGCACACCAAGGCGGGCGAAGTGTCCCTTCGCCCTACAAACCTACAGCCACCCCGCCCCACGCCAGAGGAGAACCGAGGAGAAATCTGTACGCCAGGAAACGGGTCTTGCCCTAGCGGTAGACTTCGTCATGGCTGCCGATGTCGAGCAGGACTACTTCTTTGTCCGTGATCTTGATCGTGAGAATGATGCGATAGTCGTAATTGATCCTGACCGCCTGGAGCTCCTGTAGCCTGCCGCCGAGTTGATGATAGACCAGATGGGGAGAAAAGGGGTCTTGCTTGAGGTCGTCAAGCACCTGCGCAAAGCGTCCCCGCAGATCCGGGTGCTTCTTCAGAAATCTGCGCGCACGGCGAAGAAAGTACTCCGTCGTAACGAGGGTGAACACTATGCGGCGTCCTCACGGTCCATCGCCTCCATGAGCTCCTCGGCCGACGTAAAGCGCCGCACGCGGCCGGCCTTGAGATCCTCCAACGAGGCGCGGACACGCGCCACCAACGCTTCTTCCTGCGCTTCAAGCAACTCAGCGTACCGTGCCTCGGAGAGCACGACGTACTGCAGCTGATTGTTGCGGATGATGTGGACATCTCCCTGGGCGATAAGGTCATCCAGGGCGGCGACGCCGCGACGCTTGATCTCTTGAGCCTGTATGGTATTCATGGCCAATCCTCCCCGAAAGTACATGATTCAGTACCTGAAATGATACCAGAAAGAGTGCCGTGGATCAAGCGTGGCGATGCCGTGGGTCTACTTCGCCTTGGGGGTACGCCTCCACTGATCTGCCGCCGCGGCGTCAGGTGTAACCGGCCCCATCGTCACCGCCGTGCAACAACACCTGGGTCGTCGTGCATTCCGGGACCTGGCCAGGCGGGGGTCCCCTGCCGGCCCCGCATGCACTGCCATATGCAGGTAGGTGACCGCCCACCCGACCCCCGCGCCGTCTCGGCCAGCTCGTCCGCCACCTCTTCCACAACCCCCAGCTCCAGGTGGGGCAGACCCGCCAGCATCAACACCTGCACGCCGATGCGCAGCTAGCGCTTGTCGAAGTGATGATCCTTCTCCTACCGGCGCAGCGGAAAGCGGGTGGCCGGCTCAAGGGACAGGGAAAAAGCGGACAGATCGCCTGTCTACTGTAATAAATTGTCGCGCAGAAAAAACGGCTTGCACTTGGGCGCGAAGGGTGGTACCCTCGCATCATCTCGCTGAAGGCGGCTGCGCCCGTCGTACCGCCGGCTGTTCCCGAATCACCCTGAACGAGATGCTGTTCTCCAAAGGAGGAGACCCTGATGTTTCAGCATTCCAGATGGCTTGTCGCGAGCGTCTTGCTGGCGGGCGTGTTGGTGGGCGTTTTCGCCTGGGGTTGGCCCTATGCGGCCGCGGCCAGCAACAATGTCGTAATGGCCGAGAGC
>CAIRNL010000244.1 GCA_903879975.1 uncultured Chloroflexota bacterium
CAGCGTTCCATCGCCCGCAGGCGCCAGCCCCGCAATCAGCCGCAGCGGGAAGCCGGCGTCGCCAACTTCCTCGGCGCTGAAGACAGTCCATGTTTCGCCGGCCACGCGGTAGAGCACACCATCGCCGCCGAGCCAGACTGCACCGCCCGCGTCCACGGCAATGCTCCCGATCCGGTTGCTCTCCAGCGGGCTGTTGGTTGCGTCGTAAAAGGTCGAATCCGGGCCGGCCGCAACGGTGACGCCGTCCTGCGATACGACCCAGATCTCGCCCAGATCGCCGACGACAGCCAGCGCAGTGACGTTGTTGGAGGCCAACCCGCTGCCGCGATCCAGGTGACGCCACTCGTTCTCGTCGGCATCGAAGACGTCGATCCCATGACGCGCATAGCCGACAACCAGGTAGCCTGCATCGGCGTCACAGGCCAGGGCCGAGACATCGTCGTAGCGCAGCTCGCTGTTGGCACTGTTGCGCAGTTGCCAGCTGCCGGTACGCGGGTCGACCACCTGCAAGCCGGTCGCGCTGCCGAACACAATGCCGAACCCAGGCAGCGCACAGTCGGCGACGGTCGTCAGCTGCGTGCCGGCGATCCCATCGACGGAGGTAAACTTGACGGGCATCGTGCTGTCGCGCGTCCAGGCCAGCGCGCCGCCGGCGCTGGCAATCCAGACCGTGTTGCCGGCAACGACGAGGTCGTTCATGAAGTTGCTGTCGCTGACTGCCCGCCATTCTCCTGTGGTGACAGCGGGTTGCACCGCCGGCGGTGTGGCCTGGGGGGACAGCGGCAGCGTGGCCAGTGGCGTGATCGGCAGCGTTGTAGCAACATCCGCCGTGGCCATCGGGGTCACAGCGGTGATGGCGGCAGTTGCGTCTGCAGAGGGCGATGCGGTTGCACCTGTCCCAGGCGCCGCTGCAGAGATGGCCGGCATCGCAGGCGACGCATCCTCGACGGGCAGTGCAGGCGTTGCCGCTGGGAGCGCTGTCGTCGTGGCACTGGGTGTCGGAGGCAGCACGATCACTGTGGATGGATGGCTGCGCAGGGTAAGGATCACCAGTGCGATCAGGGCTGTCATGAGCAGCAGCGTGACTGTGACAGAAAACATGCGATAGACGAACGATTGCACCGCGCGATCCTTTGAGAGAGGCCGTTTCACCGACGAGGTTTCTGATTGCCGGGGCGTTGCCAGCGTAGCGAGTGCTGCACCGGCGATGCCTGCGCGATTGTAACACCAGCGCACGCGTGCGCCAAAGCCTTTCGGGGATGTGGCTATGTAGGCGCATCCGGGCGGTCTGGTACGACGTCGATTGGCGCAGCGGCAGGCATCGCACCGGACGAAACCGGCATCCACCGATCGCTCTGGCTATGCGGTGCAGCACATGCCGTCTCCAGCCGGCGTACGGTGGCGAGTGCTACGCTCAAACGGTACAATCAGGATTGGTCGAAGTCTTGGCACGCTGTGCTATACTTTACGGCAATGAAGCGTAAAATTGGGGTGTTTTCCACGCACATCATCGTCTTCATCACCGCCGGACGCAACGTCGGTGGTCTCCTCGCGCTTAGCTAGCCCGCGGACAGCATCACGCGGGCGCAATTATCACCCAACAGACTTGTCCATCATCGTGTCATCAGGGCGCAGTTGCATCCTTGAGCGTCCTGGCGGCAGCGATCTACACACATCAAACCGTGAGCAAGAACCGACAGGAGTTCAAGATGTCGAACAGATATATGCCTGGCGAGATCGAGCCCAAATGGCAACAGATCTGGGAAGAGCAGCAGCTATATCGAGTAGCCGAGGCGCCGGATCGCCCCAAGTGGTACGCGCTGACGATGCTGCCCTATCCGTCCGGCGACCTGCACACCGGCCACTGGTACGCCTATACCCCCAGCGATGCCGGGGCGCGCTACCGGCGTATGAATGGCTACAACGTCCTGTTTCCGATCGGCTTCGACGCCTTTGGCCTGCCGGCGGAGAATGCGGCGATCAAGAACGGCGCGCACCCGGCCAAGTGGACCTACGCCAACATTGCACGCATGCGCGATCAACTGCGGCGCATGGGAGCGATGTGGGCGTGGGAGCATGAAGCAGTGAGCTGCGATCCCGAGTACTACAAATGGTCACAGTGGTTTTTCCGCAAGTTCTACGACGCAGGCATCGCCTACCGCGAATATGCACCTGTCGACTTCTGCCCGACGTGCAACACCACGCTGGCGCGCGAACAGGTCTGGGGGGAGGACCGCCATTGCGAGCGTTGCAGCACCCCTGTGATCAAGAAGAACCTGGAACAGTGGAAATTCCGCATCACCCGCTATGCCGATGAACTGCTCGACATGCTGAACGACATCGACTGGCCCGAACGGGTCAAGGTCATGCAGACCAACTGGATCGGCCGCAGCTACGGCGCCGAAGTCACCTTCCCCACCGAGCAGGGTGATTCGCTGTTGATCTTCACCACGCGACCCGATACGCTGTGGGGCGCCACCTTCATGGTGCTGGCGCCGGAGCATCCGCTGGTGGCCGCCATCACGTCGGACGCGCAACGTGCAGTGGTCGAAGCCTACCAGGAGCAGACGACGCGCATGGACGAAATCCAGCGCGGTGCAGCAGACAAAGAGAAGACCGGCGTTTTCACGGGCGGCTACGCTATCAACCCCGTCAACAACGAGCGGATCCCCATCTGGATTGCGGACTATGTGATGATGGGCTACGGCACTGGCGCCATCATGGCCGTGCCTGCGCACGACGATCGCGATTTCGCCTTCGCCCAAAAATATGGGCTGGAGATCCGGCGGGTCATCACCGGCCCTGCGGGTGCAACCGGCGCGTTGGAAGCGGCGTACGACTCCAAAGACGAAGGCGAGATGATCCACTCCGGCCCGTTCGACGGCACGCCGGTCAAGGGCGCCGTCGGCAAGGTCACGGAGTGGCTGGAGGCCAACGAACTGGGCCGCGGCACAGTCAACTATCGCCTGCGCGACTGGCTGATCAGCCGCCAACGCATGTGGGGCGCGCCCATTCCCATCCTCTACTGTCAGAACTGCGGCGTTGTCCCGGTGCCGTACGAAGACCTGCCCGTGCTGCTGCCCGACGATGCCGAGTTCAAGCCAACAGGCGAGAGCCCGCTGAAGCACCACGAAGGCTTCCGCTACGTGCAATGTCCAG
>CAIRNL010000245.1 GCA_903879975.1 uncultured Chloroflexota bacterium
CTGGTAGGTGGCTACCTGGCCGACAATTTCAGCTTCCACTTGATCTTCATTTTGTCGGGCGTCGGGCGGTTCCTGGCGTTGGCCTTCTTTTTCCTGTTTGCGTTGCTGCCCATGCGCCGTGCAGCCCAGCCGCACGAGGCATCCGCCACCTGAGGAGACAAGGCACCGGCACAAATCATGCGCCCGGTGGCGGGTGAGACGACAGGGATGAGATCTAGAAACTAGACTTTTCGCCTACCCCCGCTGCCGAGAGGGCGAATTTGCAAAATCCCCGCTTCTATCGTCTTTGACTGTGGATGCCCGCGCAACTTGGCCGGTGGGGCGCCTGACGACAGACCACGGCCCACATCCTGTCTGAATCAGGGGGATCAGCTGATCGGGGAAACCCACCAGGATCGCCGGATCGCCGGCAATCCTGGTGCGACACAGCGCCGATATTACCAGCGGCGGTCTCGGTCGCGGTCGCGGTCACCGCGTGGCTTGGACGATGAAGGCGGGCGACGACCACCACCGCCGCCGCCACCGCCGTCCTCACGCGGGCGCGCCTGGTTGACTTTCAACCGGCGACCGCCAACTTCTTTGTCATTCAAGCCGTCGATGGCGGCCTGGGCCTCGCTGTCCGAAGGCATTTCGACAAAGCCGAAGCCCTTGGACTGACCACTGTCGCGGTCGCGGATGATCGATGTCGAACTCACCGCGCCGTACGCTTCGAACGCGGTGCGCAGTTCGTCCTCGGTGGTTCGATACGACAGATTACCAACGTAGATGTTCATAAGGTCCTTTTCCAACAGAACGGTTGAGATTGGAGGTTCAGTGAACCCGACTGCCTAGAGATAACGAACTGCAAAATGGCCGACAACGAGCGATAAACATAAGCCGCGCCAAAGCCACAGGCGGACGCGCACCTGCGGCACACCGCATCTATCGGCTGACGCATGCAATTGTTTCCGTTGAGAAAAAACAGGAGGCATCGAACAAGAACCAGATCGCCATCTAATTCGATCCGCGGCACCCATTCGATGGCTGAAATGGAGAGGGAGAACGTGGTAGCACATCTGCCACATCACCTGACAATTGCCGCTTATTCTACTCACTGCGATTGTAGACGCACAACGCATTGCTGTCAATGCCAAATGAAGGCGAAATTTCACTCAACTTCAGCTTTTTATCGAATCTCCTCCGTGTTGCAGGGCTTGTACGCTCTTTGGGCACATTCTAACACCCTCAGATGGACGCGCTCAGCCGTGCCCAAAGCGCCGCTCCGCCTCGCTCGGCCAGCAGAAAGCGCCGATCGCCGTCAGCCGCAACGCCGGTTACGACATAACGATCGGGGCCGAGGCCGATGTAGGCTGCAAAGATCTCGTCGGTCAAGGCACGCCAGGCTTGCGCTGCGCGGATGTCGTGCTGCTGGAGCGTCGTCCAGTCTGCCGGCACCTCGATCGCCAGAATCTCTTCACTCAGATCGAGGCGCGCTGTCTCGTAGCCTTCGTTGACGCGCGGGATGAAGGGGCGGCGCATCAGATCGACAATCTCCGCACGCTCGCCGAACGCCCCTACCTCGCGCACGCGCCTGCTGCCCACCAACCATGTCAGGCTGAAGCGTGATGCGCTCACCCGATTCAGTTCGTTGCGAAAGGGATAGAGGTCAGGGGCAAAGTCGTAGGCGATCGCCTTGAGCAGCCCAAAATTGAGCGCAGCATTGGCGTACTGCAGTGGGTCGGCTGTCCAGTGGATCAGGCCAATTCCTTCGCGCCACGCCAGCTCTGCCTGTTGCTTCTTGAGCAGGTTGGCGATGCGCAGGCCGCGGTACTCCGGCAATACGCCCATCGTCTGTGATTCCAGCCGCAATGCGCCGTTGAAGCGCGCTGCCCAGTCTCCCGGCAGCACGGAGCCGTCGAAGCGGTAGAACCCGAAGAGAAAGCCCGCAACCTTGCCGTCAACGCGGGCCACCAGCGACGTGCCGGCGCCAAACTCGGCGCTGTGAATGTCTGTCGGATACAGGAATTCATCCGGGCTACCCCAGACGGATCGCTGCAGCGATCGAATGGCGGCAGCTTCGTCGGCGTCCGGCCGGCCAATCTCGACCAGCCCCACGCGTTCGCCGCCGCGGCAGAATGAGCACTCGCCGGCTGGATCGTAGAAGACGACGGTGGCGTCGGGCCGCGCCGCCTCGACGGCCGCGACGATCTCGTCTGGATTCGCCGCAGTACCAGGCGCTGCATGGAAGCGCAACGTGTAGGCGCGCGGCCTCGCTGCATCGCAGCCGGCCACCCGCCGCGGAAAGAGGAAGCCGGCGCCCACCAGTCCGGCCCCGTCGGCAAAGAGTGCCAACTGCCCGCCGATCTTGCTCAGCGTCACGTACAAGAAATGGTATGGGAAGAGCGTTGGGTTGGCCCCTTGCTGGAGAAGTACACCCAGCCGCTCCAGTTCGCTGCCCCAGCGTGGGTGCGATGCATCGAGCAGCCGGATATTCATGGCGCGTCCAGCCGTTGGATGACAAGGCGATCGGTGGCAAAGGCCAGGGCAGGCAGGACATCGGTGGTGAACCAGGCCAACTCGACCAGATCGTCGCCGGGTTCCAAATTGCCGTCGGTGATGGCGCCGTGAAACCAGATGCCCACAGTGTGCTGGCGGGCGTCGTGAAAGTTGGACTCGACGGCGGCGATCTCGGTCAGCCGCACAGTCAGTCCAGTCTCTTCGGCGAATTCGCGGACGGCAGCTATGCGTACGTCTTCATCCCATTCTACATGGCCGCACGGAATACACCACTGGCCGGCGCCGAAACGGACGTCGGGGC
>CAIRNL010000246.1 GCA_903879975.1 uncultured Chloroflexota bacterium
CCGCACAGATGTGATGGCGCGCCTGCTCGAATTGCTGGCCCAGCGCGAGCTGAGCCGCCAGCCCGCCTGAGCAGCGTTGATACAATCCAGGATCGCCAATCATGAGCGATCACGAATCTCAAGGAAGAGCAAGGAGTAAACAATGCAATTATTGACCTATCGCAATCAAGACGGGCTGCGCCTGGGCGTGCGTACGCAGCGTGGCGTCGTCGACGTGGCGCAGGCAGGGATCGCAGCGGGCGCACATGCCGCAGCTATCCCGACTACTATGGCCGAGGTAATCGCCGGCGGCCCGGCAGTGCTCTCCGTGCTGGAGTCCCTGGTTGCCGCTGCACAGGCTGATTCTTCGCTGCAGCTCGACGAGAGCGAGCTGAATATCGGTCCCTGCGTACCCACACCGGGCAAGATCATCTGTATCGGACTCAATTACCGTCGCCATGCCGAAGAATCAGGGATGAAGGTCCCCACGGCACCGGTGCTTTTTTCTAAGTTCAACAATGTCCTTGCCGCCCACGGTGATGACGTGCCAATTCCGCCAGACACAGCGCAGATGGACTACGAGGCTGAATTGGCGCTCGTGATCGGGGCCGGCGGCCGCCACATTGCCGAGGCTGACGCCCTCGATCATGTCTTCGGCTACTTCAACGCCAATGACGTCAGCGCACGCGATCTGCAGATGTTGAGTGGTCAGTGGTTGCTGGGCAAGACCCCCGACGGCTTCTTGCCGATTGGTCCTTACCTGGTCACAAGCGACGAAATCGCCGATCCGCACAATCTGCGCATTACCTGCACGGTCAACGGAGAGTTGCGCCAGGATTCCAGCACCGGCGATCTGATCTTCAACATTCCCCAAATCATCAGCTACATCAGCCGCTATGTCACTCTGCAACCAGGTGACATCATCTCGACCGGTACGCCCGAAGGCGTGGCGTTGGGCCGGCCCGACAAGCCATGGTTGCGGCCTGGCGACGTAATGACCATCGCTATCGACGGCCTTGGCTCCCTGACGAATAGGCTTGTGGTCGGCGACTAGCTCCCTCCCTCGCTGCCGAGGCTTACGCGGACAGGTAGATCGGGTTGGTGACGGCCAGCAGGTCGCCTGTTGCGCTGCGGATTTCGGCGGTGATCCAGTTGGCAGGGTGCGGCGCCATGTCCCACCGATGAGCACCCTGCCCGGCAGCATCCTGCATGGCGAGTGGGATGCCATTGGCGATGATCCGTACCTGTGCGCCTGTTGGGCAAGCCTGCCACGTGACCTCGAACTCGGCATCTTGCCCGACAGAGTCGCCCATCATGGCGCGCGTGCCATCCCTGTCATGCCCTTCGAGTGTCAGGGTCGGCCCGCTGCTCAGATAGAGGTGGCCTGCTGCAATAGCATGTAACAGGTCAGCCTCATTGAGCCCGTTGGCATAGACCACGGCAAAGCCGGGATTCGCCGCATAGTCGGCCGCACTGTGCGTGTCGCTGCCCACCGTCGCTACGATGCGCCGGCCCTGGTTCAACCAGTCATACCAGAGCGCCAGCGACGCTGCATTGTTGGACTCACCGGCCCAGGCCCCATTCCATACCTCGACCAACTGTGCTGCCCCTGGCATCATTTCGCCAAAGCGCCATGCGCAACCTGTGCAGTGCGGATCGCCGCTCGAGTTGGGATGGGCAATGATGAACAGCTCACCGGCTGTATAGGCAGCTGCTGCAACCTGGGTAATGGCGTTGTCGCCGGGACGAACGCGCCAGTCGATCCAGCGCCGGGTGCCGAGTACGAGCGCATGCCCCCAGAAAGTCGTCAGTTCCATGCCGCCGGCCACCAGCAGATCGCCTGTCTCGATCGTCTCCATTGCGACAAGGCTGGACGTCGTGTTGTGGTCGGTGACAAATAGAAAGTCGAGGCCGGTGTTTTGAGCAGCAGCGATGAGGTCGGCGATGGTGCGAGAACCAGCATCAGAGTGGTCGGTGTGGCTGTGTAGGTCGCCGCGAAACCAGCCGGCCGGGCGTGATGGACGGCGCTGTACGTTTGCCAATGCAGGGCTGTTGTGCGCTGTGACTCGCTCTGCGCCTTCCAGCGTGATGCCAAGCGTGTAGTGGACGGGCGCGCCGGGTACGATGCGGTGTGTGTCGATCTGCACGATCCACTCGCCGGCAGGCAGCGGACCGCACAGATAGCCGGGTGTGGCTGCACTGGGGCCGATCTGCACCGTATGCTGGCTGCCACCGCGGTGGCGTGCGCCGCGAAAGCCGTGCGGATCGAAGAGCGTCAGGGTAAGCATGTTGTCCAGTCCCTGTGCTGCCGCCGGTGTGCAGGCAAAGTCAATGGACAGGTGCACCATGCCTTCTGGCACGGCGAAAGGGTGAGGCAGATGCTGTTTGGCATCGCGCACTGTCAACGTGCCTGCCAGGTGGTAGTGCATGGAAGGTGGTTGTGCTGTCATTTCGAGCGATCCGTAGAAGTTGATGTGCCACGTGTCATTCGCCAGGGGTGCTGTTTGCCTGGCCTGACGCATTCCGCATGACGGATGACGATTTACCTCTGCCATCGGCGGCGCCACAGGGCGCCACCAGTTCCTGCCGCACCGGCAAGCAACAGCAGGATGATCAGTACAGTCGGCAGATGGCGGCTCGGTTCGGCCGACCCTGCTACGGGCGTTGCCTCCATGCTGACCGGCACGGGTGCAGCCGCAACGGAAGCCTGTGTGGCCGTCGCTGCAGCCCGCGTCGCCGGTCCACGCAGTTCGGCTACCGTGATCTTGCCCTCGACGACCTCCTTGGCGAGCACCTGCGGTTGCTGCCCGGGCAGCAGGAGATAGCCTGCCAGCCAGTCGAGATCGGCGATCGGCTCCACAGCCACGAGTCTGGCCAGGACGTCGCTCGGC
>CAIRNL010000247.1 GCA_903879975.1 uncultured Chloroflexota bacterium
GTTAGGTTTTGATTCTATCACAAAAGCCGACAGCGCGTACCGCCTACACCAACCGCCCCCAGGGCTTCTCAAAAGTCCGTCTGTTGCGCTTTGACTGCGCGAATAGGAGCAAGCCGCGACGATTGCAGCACTGGACGTACACGAGCACGGCGCAGACCCACGCCGCTCGTCAGGCTGTCACAATTGACACATTGCGCCCCGGTTCTCGACTTTTGAGAGGCCCTGCAACCGCCCCTGCACGGGACTCGCCTCTCGCCGCTCCCCAGCCCTGCGCGCCACATCGGACCGGGCGACGACGAGGGCGTTGTAGGGAATCGCCTCTTGCGCCCGGCCTTTGCGCTCGCGCAGAGCAAAAAAATTGCGCCACGCCGGCCGGCGTGGCGCCACGTGGCGCTAAATCAGCGCGGCTCGACCGACGTAGACGCTGGCCGAGCCGTGCTGCGTCAGGCAGCTTCGGACAGAGGCGCGTCCTCCTCGAAGCGGCCGCTGTTGGCGACAGCGGCAACCCTGGGGCTGGGTTCCAGGACGACGGGCAGGCCGTGGCGATTGCGCACCAGCGTGTCGATCTCCGCAGCGATATCGGCATTCTCGGCCAGGAACGTCTTGGCATTCTCGCGTCCCTGGCCCAGCCGCGTGTCGCCGTAACTGTAGAAGGCGCCCCGCTTGGCCACGATCTCCTCGGCAACGGACAGGTCCAGCAGATCACCCACCGTGCTGATCCCCTCGTTATACATAATATCAAATTCAGCAATGCGGAAGGGGGCAGCCACCTTGTTCTTCTTCACAGTCACACGCGTGCGATTGCCGATGACCTGGTCGCCCTGTTTGATACTCTCGATACGGCGCACATCGAGCCGTACGCTGGCGTAAAACTTGAGCGCCATCCCGCCCGAAGTCGTCTCCGGGTTGCCAAACATGACGCCGATCTTCTGGCGCAACTGGTTGGTGAAGACCATGCACGTGTTGCTGGCCTTGACGACGCCGGTGAGTTTGCGCAGCGCCTGGCTCATGAGCCGTGCCTGCAAACCGACATGGTTATCGCCCATCTCCCCTTCGATCTCTGCGCGCGGCACCAGCGCCGCCACGCTGTCGACGATGACCACATCCATCGCATTGGAGCGCACGAGTGCCTCGGCGATCTCAAGCGCCTGTTCGCCTGTGTCCGGCTGGCTGACGTAGAGATTGTTGACATCGACGCCGATCTTGGCAGCGTAGACAGGGTCGAGGGCATGTTCGACATCGACGAAGCCGCAAATACCGCCACTGCGCTGCGCCTCGGCGATGACGTGCAGGCAGAGCGTCGTCTTGCCGGAACTCTCCGGACCATAGACCTCGACGATGCGCCCGCGCGGGAAGCCGCCAACGCCCAGCGCGATATCGAGACTGAGGCTGCCGCTGGGGATTGCCTCGACATTGAGCTTCGTGGCATCCCCTAGCTTCATGACAATGCCGTCACCATACTTTTTATTCAAATTGGCCAGCGTCGTATCAAGGGCTTTCCCTTTGCCGCTATCCATGCTGCTCTCCTTCAGGTCTTGCTTATCCTGCTTACGTGACGGTGCCACGGCGGTTCCTTTCGTCATTGTGGATGGTTGCGACGATCAGGTGACCGCCGATACATCAGTTATTTGCTTGTCGAAAGTTTAGCACAAATGTTCGTTGTCGTCAACAAGACTTTTGTTGGAAAAAATCAGAGAAGACCGGAATGGGCCAAGCGCACACAGAGCGAATTAGATTCTTGACACCCTGCACGCCATCTGTATAATCGAGGCACTGACTGGGTAGTTTTGCCACGATTCAGCAACTGCGCGCTCGCCGGAACTCATCCTCTTTACCGGCGCCCATCGGCTTACGAACTGGACCAAAACTTTGTACCGACGTAAACTGAACCGAGCTTGGGACACGTTACGCACAATGCCGATGCCGGCCATTGCATCAGACCGGCTGGTCGATCTGCACAACGATCTCACCCATTACGACACCCTGATCTCGGCGGAACTGCGTGAGTTCTTGCGCGGCAACCCGGTCAACCGCAGCCGGCTCATCGTCGACAGCGAGTTGGAGGAAGCGTTGCGCTCCTTCAAAGCGGAGATGCCCGGCGAGGTGGAGTGTCGCCGTGATCTGCTCCGCTACAAGCGCCGCATCGACGACGTCGTGCGCGAGTTGCTGCGCATGCTCGACGATCGGAAGCCACCGCGGCGTTGACGGCCTTCGTCCCAACTTCAGCGCCGTTTGAACTGTTATCAAGGTAAGTCGGCATCGCGTGCCAGGAGGTCGGCAATTGTTTCACGGCGCTGGATGACGTGCGCGGCGCCGTCGGCAAGCCAGAGCACAGCCGGCTTGCGCGCGCCGTTGTAGTTGCTCTGCATGGCAAGGTGGTAGGCGCCGCTGACCGGCACCGCCAGCACTTCGCCCGCTTCGAGCAGCGGCAGCGGCAGGGCTTCGATGAGCACATCGCCGCTCTCACAGAAGGGGCCGGCGATCCAGGTTGTGCCGGCGACGGGGCGCTGCGGCGCACGCACAGGCAAGGCGCTGTAGCGTGCGCCGTAGAGGGCAGGCCGCGGGTTGTCGGCCAGGCCGCCGTCGATAGGCAGCCAGCGTCGTGTGGCGCTGTGTTTCTCCACCCCAGTGCGATAGAGTGCGACCCCCGCGCGCGCAACCAGGCTGCGCCCCGGCTCCAAGTGCAAGGTAGGCAAATCCAGACCGCGTGCGGCACAGCCCTCGATCAGGCGCTGCGCAACAAAGCTTACATAGGCATCGACATCACGATGGGGCAGGTCATCCTCATGGTAAGGTACTCCCCACCCGCCGCCCGGCGAGAGCGATGCCGGTTGCCAGCCTGTGGTAGAGGCCAGTTCGGCCACCAGGTGGAGCACGGTGTCCAGCGCCGGGCCGATGGGCGCCGGGTCGTGGAAGTGCGATCCCTGATGAAAGTGCAGCCCCGTCAGCGGCAGGCTGTGCGCCCTGCACAGCTGAACAGCCTGCAGCACCTCCTGCGGCGACATACCGAACTTGCTGTCTTCCTGGCCGGTCTGGCGATAGGCGTGCGTATCGACGGCCACACCCGGCCGCACGCGCAGCCACAGGTGTGGCATCGCAGCCAGGGCCTGCGTGCGGCCAGCGCAGCGGTGCAGTTCGGCCAGATTGTCGACGACAAGGGTCCCGGCGTGGCGCAGCGCTGCGTCGAGGTCTTCGTCGCTCTTATTGACGCCATGCACCAAGATGCGTTGCTGCGGCACACCGGCTGCCACCGCCACCGCAATTTCGCCGGCGCCGGTGCAATCGAACCAGAACCCCTGGCGCTGCGTCCACTGGGCGATGGCCTTGCAGCAGAAAGCCTTGCCCGCATAGGTCACAGTGGAACGGCCAGGGTAGTGCGCAGCGAGCGAACGTTGGTACGCGGCGGCTGCGGCGTCGAGTGTGGCGGCATCGAAACAGTAGAGGGGTGTGCCATGGGCGTGCGCCAGCGCTTCCAGGTCACAGCCGGCGACCGTGAGAACAGGCGTACCCTGTCGAGGCGAAGGCTGCACCGCTGCAGTGATGGGGAAGAGGCTCAGTCGCCGCTGCCAGAGTTCTTGCGTGGCCATGTCGGTGTTCATCGCAGTCCCAATACTTGGCGGAGAAACGGGAGGGCACTGTCCCCACCCAACATGCAGCCTGCCAGTGTGGGTGATCCGGCTGACCCGTGCGGCAACTGCCACGGGCGGAGTGTCACAAACATCGGTGCAGGATCGGCTGTGACCAGTGCTGCGCACTGGTCATCAAGTCGAGCAGAGCGGTGTAGAGACCGAAAAACCGAAAGGTTGTATCGTCAGGTGCGCAGTACGTGAGAATCCGGCGCCCTTACACCGGCGGCACAAACAGCACGTAGACCATACTGAAGATCATGCTGAAGACGATCAGCAGGCTGATAGCATAAAAAATTTTCTCGTTGCGCGACCGTCGCTTGCTGGCCATTGGTATACTTCCACTCCTGAACAGAACGCAGCATGGCGCTACGTCCATCTTCCATTTCACCTACAAGGGCGTGCCAATCGGGCGCATCCGTCCCAATAGCGTATTTTATTATAGCATAAGAGGGTGCAAAGGACGCTATTCCTGCGCGATGGCGCGATGATACAACACTGTCTGACACTCGCACTGCGAGACCAGTAGGCGAAGTGGGCACTCTGCGCTATGCTTGGAGATATGGAATCTATGCGGCCCCTCGCTCGAAGTGACCGGCCGCCACGACTGGAGAGGAGAACATCATGCAGCGCGATGCCTTGTTTGACCTGACCGGCCAGGTCGTCTTCATCAGCGGCGGCAGCGTACCGGCGAGCGCGATCGCCCGCGGCCTGGCCGGGCGCGGGTCGCGGCTCGCCCTGCTCGGCCGGACGGCACAGAAAGGCATCTAAACGCTGCCGTCTCCTCCACTCCGGTCTATGTCGCACACCCGCGTACTCGTGCTGGCAACTCTCAGCCTGCTGACAGGCGGGGCGCTGCTCTTCTACCTGATCGGCAACGTCCCTCCTACAACGGACGATCAGTCGCTGAACCCTGCCGCGCTGCTGCTGGGCTTGGCCGGCGTCTTCCTGGTCGCTGCCGGCGCCGGCATCGTAGCCGCCCTGTTGCTCCACCGACGCTGGCCGGTGTTGGCCGGGAGACAGACAGTTCGGCGCGGCCGCAGCAAAGTACCGCCCACCGCAGCGGCCATCCGCCAGGGCATTCTCTGCGCTCTTGTTGTCGTGACGCTGGTGACTCTCTCCATTGCACGCAGCCTCGACATTGCCTTCCTCATCGTCACTTTCCTGGTCGCCGGCCTGATCGAGGCCTACGCGCAGACAAGGAAGTAATTTTATGTCACATCAAATTGTAATTGTCGGCCTGGGTCCCGGTCTCTTTGATCAACTGACCCTTGCCGTGTGGCAGGCGCTGCAGGCTGCGCCCTGCGTGCTGCTGCGCACCGATCGCCACGCGTGTGTGGAGGAGGTGCGCGCTGGCCTGCCGCCTGGCATCTTCGTACAAAGCTGTGACGATCTCTACGAGCATCATGCCGAATTCGACGCCGTGTATACAGCGATTGTCGAGCGCGTCCTGGCACTGGCCACAGCGTATGAAACCGTAGTCTACGCGGTGCCCGGCCACCCTGCTGTCGGTGAAATCACCACACTGCGCATCCAGGCAGCGGCACAGGCGGCGGGCATCCCCGTCACGATCCTCGGTGGGCTGAGCTTCGTGGAGCCAAGCTTTGCAGCCGCCGGCGTCGACCCGATGGATGGCGGCCAGATCGTCGACGCCATGCTTGTAGCCCAGCAGCATCACCCCAAGGTCGATGTCAACCTGCCGCTGCTACTGGCACAGGTCTATGCGCGCTGGCTGGCATCGGATGTCAAGCTGACACTGCTCAATGCCTACCCTGCCGGACACACGGTCACGATCGTGCAGGCAGCCGGTTCGCCCCAGCAGCGGCTGACGACGCTGCCCCTGGCCGAGTTGGATCACAGCGACCCTTTCGACCACCTGACCAGTGTCTACATACCGCCCCTGCCGCCCCACGCCAGCTTCACTGCGCTACAAGAGCTGGTTGCCCACCTGCGCGCGCCCGAAGGCTGCCCGTGGGACCGCGAACAGACACTGGAGTCGCTGCGCAGTGACCTGCTGGACGAGTGCGCCGAGTTGCTGGAAGCGATCGACGCCGAGGCAGACGGCAGCGACCAAAGCGCCGCCATCTGCGAAGAGATCGGCGATGTGCTGCTCTCTGCGACGATGATGACGCAGATCGCTACAGAGGAAGGTCGCTTCCAGATGGGCGACGTCGTGCGAGGCGTCGTGACCAAACTCATCCGCCGCCATCCGCATGTCTTCGGCGACGTTGCCGTCGACGGCGTCGACCATGTGCTGGCCAACTGGGAGATCATCAAAACACAGGAAAAGGCAGAACAAGGCGTGACGCGCGGCCCGCTGGACGGCATCTCCCCCGGACTGCCTGCGCTGGAGAAGGCGCGCAAGCTCCAGTCCAAAGCGGCAAAGGCCGGTCTGCTCGACCGCGCTGCGCTGGCGCACACCGACCCA
>CAIRNL010000248.1 GCA_903879975.1 uncultured Chloroflexota bacterium
CATCCATGGCTTGCCGTCGCCCAGCGAACGGGTCAGGTCGCACTGGGCAGCATTTTGTGCGGCAGCAAAGGGATCGGCTGGATCCGGATAGGTATCGAGCGAGACGACATCTTCACGGTGCGCCCACTTGCGGTAGTCGGCTGGCTTGAAGAAGCCCATGAAGTTGGTCGTCACCGGCACGTGGGGCGTGGTGCGGCGCAGAATCTCCGTCTCCATGTCGCCCAGGGCAATGAGACTGTCAGAGGAGAAGCGGCGCCAGTCGAGCTGCTGGGTGGGATTGGCGAAGGTAGGCGCGCGGCGTGGCGGATTGATCTCCTCCCACAGGCCATAGCGCTGGCTCCAGAAGGCCGTACCCCATACACGGTTGAGTTCGTCCAGCGTGCCATAGCGCTCGGAGAGCCACTGCTGAAACGCTGCGGCCGAGACATCACAAAAGCACTCGCTCACGTGGCAGCCGTACTCGTTGTTGATATGCCAGATGGCGAGGGCAGGGTGAGCTCTGTAGCGCTCCGCCAGGCGCGTGACGAGCGCTGACGCCGCCTTATGATAGGCTGGGCTGTGCGGGCAGTAGGCCTGGCGCCCTCCCGGCCAGAGCGTCACACCGTCGGCTGTGACAGGCAGGCTGTCGGGGTGACGGTGTGCCAGCCAAGGCGGCGGTGAAGCGGTCGCCGTGCTGAGTGCGGCATGCACGCCGTGTGCGTAGAGTAAGTCCATCAGGCGATCGAGCCAGCCAAACTCAACCTGCCCCGGCTGCGGTTCCAGATGGGACCAGGCAAAGATACCAATCGAGACGAGATTGACGCCCGCCTGCTGCATGAGGCGCATGTCCTCGTGCCAGACTTCTTCCGGCCATTGCTCGGGGTTGTAGTCGCCGCCATACCAGATGCGCGGCTGTTCGAGAAGGGTACGTACGGACATAAGACTTGCTCGTTGGTGTGACTTGCAGATGGAATGATTGAATACTTGCCGGGATCAGTCAGGCAGGCGCGGCGTCTTTGCGCGTCATTTTGACGCCGAGATAGCTTTTCACGGTTTCCTCGTCCGCGAGCAATTCAGCGGCGGTGCCCTGGAAGGCGATCTGTCCTTCGCGCAGCAGATAGGCGTAATCGCACCAACGCAGCACGCTGCGTGCGTTCTGCTCGACAACGACGAGGGTGATGCCCGTGTCGCAGAGGGCGCGCAGCGTGCGGAAGACCTCGATCACGAAGAGGGGCGACAGGCCGGCGCTCGGCTCGTCGAGCAGCATGAGCTTGGGCTGCGCCAGCCAGCCCAGCGCGATGGCCAGCATCTGCCGCTCACCGCCGCTGAGGCTGCCGGCGCACTGGGGCCGGCGATCCTTGAGCACGGGAAACAGGCTATAGCATTCGTCCAGCGCTGCGACGCCCTCCTGCCGGCTCAGCCCGCGCAACGCAAGCAACAGGTTCTCGCGCACAGTCATGCTTTTGAAGACATTTTCGCGCTGCGGGACGTAGGCAAGGCCCAGCCCGCGCATCGTCTCCGTGCGTCGACCGGCGATCGGCTGCCCGTCGAAGCGGATCGTGCCGCGCTCGACGGTCGTCAGTCCGACGAGGGTCTTGAGCAATGTCGACTTACCGCTGCCGTTGGGGCCGAGAATGGCCGCGAACTGCCCGGCCGGCACCGTCAGCGCGATGTCGTGCAGAATCGTGAGTTTGCCGTAGCCGGCGGTCAAATCAGTGATCGAAAGCATAGTCGAATAGCAGCTCGCTGTGTACGGGTGACGAGAGGCAACCACAAAGACATCAAAGCCACAGAGCGGCAGGAGGGCCCCCCTTGTGGCGCCTGGTATCCTTGACGGCTTCGTGGTTGCCCGATCCAGCGCGTGTTCAGTCGTGAATGGCGGCGTCGACGACATTGAAGCCGGCCACTTCGATGACTTGCGTCCCGTCGCGTTCGACCCACACGCCGCACTGCGTGGCGCCGGGGCTGTCCTCTAGCTCGACCACGCTACCATCCATGCGCAGAGCGGGATGATACCAGCGCCCAACCTGCTCGGCATCGCCTTGGATGTAGTGGCCGATGAGCGAGCGGCGGAAACGATTCTTGCTAGTATTGGGATAGCTGCCGTGCACCAGTTGGCCGTTAAAGAAGAGAACATCGCCGGCCTTCATGACAATCGGGCGCACGTCGGCATCCGGGGGTAGTGGCACGGTGACGTCGGTAAAACTCTGGCTGCGGTCGGCGTCCACGGTGCAGAGCACAGGCCAGCTCTGGCTGCCAGCCACGATCTGCATGCAACCATTCTCCTCGTCGCAGTCATCCAGCGCCAGCCAGGCCGCCATGCAAGTGCCGGGCTGTACACGCAGATAGTAGTTGTCCTGGTGCAACGCCTGGCCGCGCGCGCCTGCGGGCTTGAAATAGAGCATCGTCTGCACGGCAAAGGGTTCCTTGCCCAGGAACGCCGTCAGTGCCTGGTTGATGCGCGGGTCGAGCATCCAGCGCAAAGAGGAATCATCCCAGCGATGCATGTGGATCATGCGCGGGTATGCCTTGAGCGGATCGGTCTCGTCGGCGTCGATGCCGGCAAAATCGCCCGCATAGCTGCCGTCGCGACGAAGGCGCATGAAATGATCGCGGTACATTTCAGCTTCTTCCAGCGTGAACATCTGCCGGACGATCGTGTAGCCATCCTGTTCCATCTGGTTGCGATGTGTTTGGGTAATCATCGTAGGTTCCACCTATTCTCCAAAATAGACTTCTCGTACCAATGCATCTTGTTCGATAGCGGCCGGTTTGCCTTCGGCGATGACCTGGCCCATGTGCATCACATAGAGCCGATCGACGAAATCAAAGAGAATTTCCAGCCGGTGTTCGACAATCAGAAACGTGAGGCCGTGCATCGAGCGCATTCGCTCGATCTCCTCGAAGATCGTGTAGGCCAGCGCGGGCGCCACGCCGGCGGTCGGCTCGTCGAGCAGCAGCAGCTTGGGGTTGCCCATGAGCGTGCGCCCCATTTCCAGCAGTTTCATCTGGCCGCCCGAGAGATCGGAGGCCGGCGCGTGTGCACGCTCGAGGAGCTTGAGATCGGCCAGGGTCGATGCAGCCAAGGCGGTGTTGGCGCGCTCCTGTGACCACCAACGGCTGCGCAGGGGCGCCCAGCGGGCATGCTCACCGCGCTGGGCGCGTGCGGGCAGCAGCGCATTGTCCAGCGCCGACATGCGAAAGAAGAGCGATGGTTCCTGGTAGGAACGCGCCAGGCCGCGCGCAAAGATCTTGTCGGGCGCCAGGTGTGCGATCGACTCGCCGTTGAAGTCGATTGCGCCGTCGTCAGGCTGGTAGGCGCCGGCAATGGTACTCAGGAGTGTCGACTTGCCGCTGCCGTTGGGGCCGATGAGGCCGACGATCTCGCCTGCATCCACATGCAGCGACACACCGGCCACTGCGGCGAAGCGGCCAAAAAATTTGTGGAGATTGGTCAATTCGAGCAGCGGCATGGCAGGCATTTTCTCCGATGGCCAGGGTGCGGGCGCCGTTACAGGGTAACGATGCCAAGCATCAAGAGCACAAGCAGGATCAGCGGCTGGTGAACCAGGTAGATGACGAGTGAGTGGCGACCCAGGAAGCGCAGCCCGCGGATCGGCAACACGTCACCCCAATCTGGCAGCGGGATCAGGCGTTGATTGCCGGCATAGAACCAATTGCCGAACCAGACGCCCAGCAACACAACACCGAACCACGGGATCAACGGGAAGTAGTCGACGGCGGGATAGTAGGTCGGGGTGATCCCCAGGGGCGCCAGCCAGCGGCCATCGATGAAAAAGACGGTCAGGGTCGAACCCATCGGCAGCGACATCCAGTGCCCATCAAAATGCATCCCCACGAGCCACTGGCCGATCACTGACAGCACGCCCCACAGGGCGAGGTTCAGCCATGTGAAACGGAGAAAGGGATAGGCCAGGATGGTCGAGACGCCGATGAGATGGAGGATACCGAAATCCACGTAGCCGATGCGCGCCAGCGTGACGACGACCGTGATGATCATGCCCAGGCCGAAAATTTTGAGGCCGCGCCGCAGGAATTTGGGGAAGATACGCTCCCCGGGCGCACGCCGGGCGCGTTCGCGGCGGTAGACCAGCGCCAGCGACACACCGACCAGGATCAGAAAAGTGCCGGCCGTGAAACGCTGCCAGTACTTCCAGAAACCTTCCCACAGCACCACATTGGGCAGGACGCGCCAGTACCACAAATCCCACATCGTATGGTAGACGATCATGGTGATGATGGCGACACCGCGCATTGTGTCGATCTCCCAGAGGCGCGGGCTGCTCTTGACGGCGGCAACTTCGTGAATAGGCGCAGTCGTAGTCATAGACATGAAGGTCTCCAAGGGTTGGCAGATTGCTCGCACTCTACCATCTTTGGGCGGCTCTGTCGAATCGGCACAAAAAACAGAGCACATCCCCCCATCGTAATCTGGCGCCCTTGACAATGGATTGTCGAGGCGGTAGACTCAGGATATCCCCCCCACCAGGGGAGGGGAGTAGTGGAGCCAAACACATGCTTGACCCGGAAAAGAAACGCACCGTCGTCAATCGACTGAAGAGCATCGAAGGGCACATTCGCGGCATCGAGCGCATGGTGGAGGAGGATGTCTACTGTATGGATATCCTGAACCAGATCAAGGCGGTGCAGCAGGCTCTCGAGCGCGTCAGCGCCCTGACGCTTGAGAACCATCTGAACACCTGCGTCACTGCGGCCATCCGCAGCGAGAACCCTGTTGAAAAGGAGCGCGTCTTCACAGAGATTCTGGATGTGTTCAAGGCGGCCGGTAAGTTGTGAACCGGCCGGCAGCTTCACCCCGGCAGCGGCGCAGTATCAGGGGCACTGTGGGTATCTGCCCAAAATGAGCAGCCAGCCACCGGCGCCAGGGCAGAGGCAGATCGTTTGCAATGAGCAGAATGATTCAAAACAGGAGCAAAAAGATGACAAGCAAGACGTACGATGTTCCCGGCATTTCCTGCGGCCACTGCACCGCAACGATTGAGCGCGAGCTCAAGTTCGTCGACGGTCTCGCCAGCGTGAGGGCCGAACTCGACACCAAGCGCGTCACCGTCGAGGTGCAGAATGACGATGTGTTGGCTGCGGTAGAGCGAACGCTGGAAGAGATCGGCTATCCAGCTGCGTAACGAGATGCGGAAAGCGGTGGTCGAGGGATTGGGGGGATGTGCGGCAGCCGTTCGAAGGCAGTGAATTGCCAGCCCCCGATCTCCCGGCCTGGGAATTTGTGAGGAATGGACATGACTGCGACGACACCTGCTGCGCCTGTGCAGGGCAGAGCGAAGCAACTGATCATCCCGATTCTGGGGATGCACTGCGCCAACTGTGCCAATACCGTGGGACGGAATTTGAAGCGCATGCCGGGCGTCGGCGAGGCGAGTGTCTCGTACGCCAGCGAGCGTGCCGTCATCGACTATGATCCCACACGCGTCACACCCGGTGAGATGATTGTGCTGATCAAGGAGCTGGGCTACGGTGCGGCGGTCGCTGAAGTCGATCTGCCGGTTGTGGGCATGACGTGCAACAACTGCGCCAACACGATCACGCGTACACTCCAACGTGTCGATGGGGTGTTGGCGGTCAGCACGAGCTATGCCAGCGAGCGCACGCACGTGACGTATCTGCCTTCCATGGTGGAGAAGGCCGACATCAAGCGCGCGGTGCGCGATGCGGGCTATCAGATCATCGAAGTCGAGGGCGCCAGCGAGCAGGCGCAGGTGGACGCCGAGCAGGCTGCGCGCAACGCCGAGATCGCCGACAAGCAACGCAAGGTGATCGTTGGCGCCGTGCTCAGCACGATCGTCATGGTCCTGAGCATGGCCGAGATGGTGGGCATCCCGCTGGACTTCCCGGGACGCCTGTGGCTGGTGGCTGCCTTGACCACCGTCATCCAGGTCTACCTGGGTAAAGATTACTACATCAGCGCGTGGAAGGCGCTCAAGAACCGCACCGCCAACATGGATACGCTGGTCGCCCTGGGGTCGAGCGTCGCCTACTGCTACAGCCTGGCCGTGCTCGTGCTGGGGCTGGACCCCATGCACTATCACGTCTACTTCGAGTCGGCGGCCATGATTCTGACGCTGATCACCGTGGGCAAATTCCTCGAAGCGCGCGCCAAGGGGCAGACGGGCGAGGCGATCCGCAAGTTGCTTGGGCTGCGCGCCAAAACGGCACGCATCGTGCGCGGCAGCGGCGCAGCGGCTGAAGAGGTCGAAGTGCCCGTTGAAGAGGTGCTGGTGGGCGACATCGTCGTCGTGCGCCCCGGCGAGAAGATTCCGGTCGATGGCACGGTGACGGCGGGGCAAAGCACGGTCGACGAGTCCATGCTGACCGGCGAGAGCCTGCCGGTGGCCAAGGCAGCGGGGGATACAGTCATCGGCGGCGCCATCAACAAGACGGGCAGCTTCCGATTCAAGGCCACGGCTGTGGGCAAGCAGACTGCGCTGGCGCAGATCGTCAAGATGGTGCAGGACGCGCAGGCGAGCCGTGCGCCGATCCAGGAGTTGGCCGATCGGGTATCGGCGATTTTTGTGCCGATCGTGATCGTGCTGGCGATCCTGGTTGGCCTCTTCTGGTACTTCTGGGGGGCGGCGGCTTTCTACCATCACGAGAACCCGCTCGGCACCGCCCTGATTTTCATGGCAACGGTGCTGCTGATCTCGTGTCCGTGTGCGCTGGGGCTGGCTACGCCGACAGCAATCATGGCCGGCACGGGCGTCGGCGCGCAGCATGGCATCCTGATCAAGAACGCCGAGGCGCTGCAGAAGGCCGGCGCGATCGACACCGTCGTGCTGGACAAGACCGGCACGATCACCAAGGGCAAGCCGACGGTAACGGATGTGATAGTGGGGAAAGAGGCCGAATGGTCAAGGGGCAGTGGCGTTCACCCCCATCCCCTGCCATCCGACCAGGTTGCCATGGCGTCGCCGCGCCAGGCATTGCTGCACTATGCCGCCAGCGCGGAACGCGCCAGCGAGCATCCTTTGGCGGAGGCGATCGTTGAATATGCCAAAGCCGAAGGCGTGACACTGAGCGTGATCGAGGCGTTCGCCTCGATCACCGGACGCGGCATCGAGGCGACGGTCGACGGGCAGGAAGTGCTGCTCGGCAGCCCGGCGTTCCTGCGCGAGCGTGGTATCCAGAGTGCAGCGATGCAGGCAGACCTCGATCGCTTGCAGGATGAGGGCAAGACGGTCATGGGGGTGGCAGTGAACGGCGAGTTGGCCGGCCTGCTGGCGGTGGCCGACACGGTCAAGGAGACGAGCGCCGACGCCATCCGCCAGATGCACGCCCAGCGCCTGCGCGTGGTCATGCTGACGGGCGACAACTGGCGTACGGCACAGGCAATTGCGCGGCAGGTGGGCTTGGATGCGGCGCAGGAAGTCAAGGCAGAGGTATTGCCCGGCGACAAGGCTGCGGCGGTGAAAGAGGAGCAGAGGGCGAGCCGCACGGTCTCCATGGTGGGCGACGGGGTGAACGACGCACCTGCGCTCGCCCAGTCCGACGTGGGGATGGCCATCGGCACGGGGACGGACGTGGCCATCGAGGCAGCGGACATCACGCTGATGCGCGGCGATTTGCGCAGCGTGCCGCAGGCGATCCGGCTCAGCCGCAGCACCCTGCGCACGATCCAGCAGAATCTCTTCTGGGCTTTTGCCTACAACGTGGCGGCCATCCCGATTGCGGCGGGGGTGCTGGTTCCCTTCTTCGGCCCGCACTATCAGCTCAACCCGATGATTGCAGCGGGGGCGATGGCCTTCAGCAGCATCTTCGTGGTGAGCAACAGCCTGCGGCTGCGAGGGGTGAGGTTGACATGAGATTTTCAGGCGGGCTGCTCTTCTATCTGATCGGCGTGTGGGTGTATCTCGGCCTTTTCGGCATCGTCGAGCCAGTATCTGGCCAGAGCACCCCAGGCGATCTGGTTTCGCCCACCGATTCTCCGGGATCCTGCCTCACCATTGCCGGAGCACTCGACACACTGCCTGCCATCCAGGCACAGGTCTGCCGTGGCAAGGCAGAACAATATTGGCAGATCGACGGCACCGGACGCTGGCAGAGCGGCGCCGATACGAACTATTGCTTGGCCCGCAAAAGCAGCGGCAGCCGCACGCTGAGTGTGCGCCTGTGCACAGATGCGCTCACGCTCCAACTGCAGCCAGACAGCATCAACCCAGCGATCTATACGGTGGTAGGTGACAACACTGTCCTGGACAATTACGGCAGTGAAGTAGGGCTCTGGACCCGACATGGCGGGACAAACCAACAGTGGCGCTGGTTTCAGCAGGACTTGGATACCGTCGCCCAGAACGCCAACGTAGCCGTCTCCTATCCGATCTCGGTGAACGACCCGCAGGCGGCCTTCCAATACGATCTGGAGCTGGCGCGCGACCGCGTGGCGCGCATGCAGCCTCCCTTCGTAGTGCCGGCTGCAGCCTACCGTGATGCCAGCATGTATCCAGGAGTTGTCGGGACAGGCGCAGTGCGTGCCCGCAAAACCGTGACCTTCAACCTGGCCTTCCGCAACCACAACTATCTACGCATGTCGTTCCCGCCCCGCAACTGGCAGAGCACGGGGCTCTATGCCCCGCCCAACGAAGTGATTACCCTCACCGTCACAGGTGCAACCGAAAGCGAAATGCAGAGCGTCTCCGTTCAACTTGGCCAGCAGACGGACCGCCTCTCGATGTCATCGACCAACGTTGTCGGAGATGGGGCGTTGAAACGCTTTCCGAGCATTGCGATGAACGTCAGGTTGGTGCCAGGAGTCAACCCAGTGCGAACGCCGTACGGTGGTCCCGTCATCCTGCGTTCCGATTCCAGCATCACCAAAACCCTCACGATCACGATTGAAAATGCTGTGCTTGAGCCTTACTTCAAGCTAGGGGAGACCACCGAGGCACAGTGGCTTGCGGTGCGCAATTCCCCCACCCCGTTCGGTGAAATTGAAAGCCGCCATTTTGTCGTCCATGCGCCATCCAGCGACCTTGCGCAACGCACATACGACGAGATGGTCAAGCTGGCACAGCACTACGACGATGTGATCCGGGCTGCCAACGAGCTTTCCGGCTTATCGCCTGACGCACCGCTGCCCCATACAGCGCCGATGGGCAAACAGCGCATCGCCGAAGACATTCAGATTTCCGCCGGGTACGGCCACTCCGGATTCCCGATACAGGTCTCTGCGGGCTGGGGACTGGCATCGCCAGGAATCTACAACCAACCGACAAACTGGGGTACCTGGCACGAACTTGGCCACAACTACCAGATGGGTGCCTGGTCCTATGTCTATGGGGTGGAAACTACTGTCAACCTCTGGTCGCTCTATATCCAGGAAAAACTTTTTGGGGTATCACGCCTCATCTACGACGACCGATACGCCTCTGCAGCAGCCCTGCTCAACGATCCTGCTGTGACAGACAAATGGGGAGCCGGCGGCCCCTGGCATCTGCTCGTCTTCCTCGACCAAATTCGGCTTGCCTTCCCCGCACACAACTGGAGCTTATGGACCCAGTCGATGCGCCGTTACCGGGAGATGAGCAACGATGAGATCAACGCGCTGAACACCGATCAGAAAAAGCTCGACAAGCTTCTGGAAATTTTCTGTCATTTGACCAACACCGATCTCACCCCCCACTTCAATGTCTGGACTGTTCCAGTTTCGCCATCGGCAAAGAATTTCTGTGCCGGCAGGCCTGCGCTGGACAAACAGCCTTGGACGATCGATGGAAGCCGGCCGGTCTATCATGCTGGAAACGGCAGCGGAGCATTTCGGCGCGAGTGGTGGAGCCACCTCGCAGGAACAGCTTTGACCGACCTGACGGATGCCCCCAGCTACCCAAGCCGGCCCGGTGGGACAGAAGTGCTCACCACCACTCTGCAGGGACCGCGCAACTGGAACGATCAGTATGGGCAGCGGCTGCGCGGTTATTTGCATCCGCCAGTCACCGGCAATTACGAATTTTGGATCGCCGGCGACGATAGCGCACAGCTCTGGCTGAGCAGCGACGCGGACCCACTCCATGCACGGCCAGTGCTCACCCTCACCCAGGCGACCGGCAGCCAAGATTTCAACGCGCTTTCCATCGATAGGCAACGCTCCCGGCCAATTGCACTGGAAGCAGGCCGCCTCTACTACTTCCATGTGCTGCACAAAGAGGACAGCGGAGGCGATCATGTCGCCATTGCGTGGACGATTCCAGCCAGTGGCCCCTGGCCATTGGAAGTACGCAAACTGATCGCCCCCCGCTATCTCTCGCCCTATACCGGTGACCTGGCCCTGTACAAGACTCTGGCAGCCGGGCAATCGGCCATCCTTGTGCCAGGCAGCGACATTACCTTTACCCTCACAGCCTCCAACCAGGGCAGCAGCGCGGCGCGCGCCATCGAAATTCGCGATACGCTGCCCACAGGGTTCACATTGAGCCCGCTCAACGTCGCCGGGCGCTGGCAAACTGGCTATCGCTACGTGCGGATCGAGGCCCTCTCCGAAGCAGGGAACCGCGGCCCGTGGACCACGATCGCTGAGCTGGGCCTCCTGGATGGCGCTGGGCAGCCGATCGAGAAAAATTTGTGGAACGTTCGCTATGTAGACAGCGAAAACCCAGATGGCAGAGCACCTCTGGCATTTGACAACAATCCTGCTACCCTCTGGCATACCGAGTGGTGGAACAGCAGACCACCCCACCCCCATGAACTGCAGATCGACCTGGGCGATTTCTATCCTGCGCTCTCTGGCTTCACCTACCTGCCCCGCCAGAGTGGATCGAATGGTCGAATCGGGCAGTACCGTTTTTCTGTCAGCAGCAATGGTTCCCAGTGGGTCCAAGTGGCGGAAGGAACCTTCCCCGACAATGCTGCCCTGCAGACAGTCTCTATCAGTACGCCGCCGACCAATGAAGTGTTCGGTGTGCTGGCCGGCCCGGTTGCGCCTGGCTCTTCCGCCAGCCTCGATCTGATTGCACGGACTGTTCCAGAACTGGCTCTGGGAACTTACACCAATACGGCAACCATCGTCCGAGCCTTGGATAGCATCTACAGTCCCTTGTACGATCTCAATCCAACGGACAACTTTGGCGCTGTGGCCGTCCAGGTTGCGCGGACCCTGCCGACCCCTGAAACACCAGCGCCGACCCAGACACCAGCGCCGACCCAGGCGCCGACGCCCAGTCTGCAGATCACCCAGATCGAACCCAACCAGGGACTCAACACGGTCCCCAACGAAGTATCGATCCTGGGTGTCGGGCTGCGCGACGACTCGCAGTTCGCGATCGGTGGCGCCCCACTCGAAATTCTCGCTGCAGCGGTCTCACCGACCAACAAGGTTGCCGTTCTCGTGCCGGCAGGGATCGCCCCAGGCCATTATGCAGTCGTGGTCAACAACCCAGACGGTACCAGCTACACACTGCCCGACGGGTACACGGTCATCGACGCCAGCGGGCTCGATCTGGCTGTCACCGACAGCGACTTCTGGTTTGAGCCTGCGACGCCCCGCCAGGGTACCGAGATGGAGATCGGAATCAACGTTCATCGCTCTGGCGGCAGCCAGACACTCGGCCCGGTCGATGTCCATTTCTATCTCGACACGATCGACCCCAGCGGCCTGATCGGCACCGCAGCCGTGCCTCCTCTTGGGCCAGGAAGCGATGTCGTGGAGAGCGCATCCGTCGTCTGGGCACCCGCTGCGACAGGCCAGCACACCCTCTATGCCGTCGTCGACCCTGATGGGCTTGTCAGCGACGAAGGTATCAAAACCAACAACCGCGCCCAGTGGAGCTTCAGCGTGCAGCCCGCTGCCACAGACACGACGCCGCCTTTGGTGAATACACTCCGGATCGCCGGCAGCGGCCAGTCGACGACCCAGGCACCCGTTCAGCTCGAATTCAATGCGACCGACGACAGCGGCACTGTCGCCACAATGTATCTGGTCGAGCGGGTCTACAGTAACGCAGCTCGCCGCTGGATTCCACGCCAGCAAAGCGGATGGATCGTGTACTCCAGCGCCTTCTCGATCACCCTCAGTTCCGGCGGCGGCCTTCACTATGCGCAAGTATGGGCGGCCGACTCTGTCGGTAACATTTCCAGGAATTCCCTGCAGACCTCGATCAACTATCTGCCCGAACAGGACCGTGTACGGGCCAACCAGGTCCGTCTCTACCGGCTCACCCTTACTGCCGGTGAGACCCTGGCTGCCACAGTCACACCGAGTTCGGGCGACCCCGACCTCTATCTCTGGAGCAGCGACGGCGCTCTGGTCGCCTACAGCAACCACTACGACCTTGCTGTCGACCAGGTGACCTTCGTCGCCTCTACAGCCGGCACCTATCAGATCGAGGTATACGGCTATGCAGACGACAGCCTCTACGGCATCAGCTTGTCTCCCGCCTTCAGGATTCAACCGTCTACGGCCAGCAGCCCCACCGACAAAGTGCGGCCGGAGGCTCCCAGTGTGGCCACGGATGCAACGCCGCCAGGGCAGCAGGTGCTGCCTGCTGCACCGAACTCGAACGGGATCTTCCTGCCGCTGATCGGCAGATAGACGGGGTTTGCTGCGCACAACATGCAACGACAAGGGAGTGACCACCTGGAGACCACCATGACACAGCTCTTTCTCGTGCGTTTTTTTGACCCTGGCCTGGGGGCGCGTGTCGGCGTGCGCGTCGGTGAGACCGTCCACGATGTGACCGACACAGTCGGCTCTGTGGAGGGGTGGCTGCGCGGCAGCGCCGGTCGCGTTCAGGCTGCGCTGGCCGAACTGGCGCAGGCGGTGAAGGCATCGCATCAGGCGCGGCTGGCCCGTTACTACGACCACGCGCCGGCGCCCGACACGCCCCACTGGCTGCCGCCGACTGACACGCAGGAGGTGTGGGCGGCCGGCGTCACCTATGAACGCAGCCGTGCCGCGCGCCAGGAAGAGGCGGTCGACGGCGGCGATGTCTATGCGCGCGTCTACACGGCCACGCGCCCGGAGATCTTTTTCAAGGCGCGCGGCTCGTCGGTGATCGGTCCCAACGGGCGGGTCGGCATTCGCCGCGATGCGCGCTGGAATGTGCCCGAACCGGAGCTGGCGCTGGTGATCAACCCGGCCATGGAAATTGTCGGCGTCACCATCGGCAACGACATGAGCAGCCGCGACATCGAAGGCGAGAATCCGCTTTACCTGCCCCAGGCCAAGATCTACAGGCGTTCGTGCGCGCTTGGCCCGGCCATTGCGCTGGGATCGGTCACGGATCTATGGCCGGAGACGCGCATTGCCTTGCAGATCGTGCGCAACGGCTCGGTTGCATTTTCCGGCGAGACGGATACGGGCAAGATTCGACGCAGTCCCGATGAGCTGGTCGACTATCTGGGCAGATCGCTCGATTTCCCCAGCGGCGCCGTGTTGCTGACCGGTGCGGGCATCGTCCCACCCGATTCGTTCACATTAGCGGCAGGCGATGAAATTCGCATTCAGATCGACGCCGTGGGAATCTTGACGAACTCGGTGATCGTCGTTTGAACGCGCCGCAAGCCCGGTGTGCTGTGCGCACAGAATGGGTGGGCAGAGCAGCGCTTTCGATGCGATGGTGAACCGATGGGCAGCACAGGCGCGGGGTCCCTGCCGTGGGCAGAGGCCCCGCGCCTATTGGCCGTGTGCGTTTATATCGATGAAGGCGCCATTGGGCTAGGCGAGACGGTGGACAAGGTGCCAGGCGCCAAGGGCGCGTGGCACGGCCCTATAGCGCCCCTCGTGCTTGGCCAGAATCCGCTCGATATCGAGGGGTTGTGACGTTTCGTGATGCCCAACATCCTGTACCACGGTTATTGGGGCGGTCGAGCAAGACAGTGACAACACCCCGCGATCATGATACAATCGTGCCAGCAGAAACGGTTGTGTTTTTGAAAAGGGCTGGGCGCAGGTATGCTCGACGACACCGAGCAATATGAGCAGCTTGCCCAGGCCAAGGCGCATGCCGAGGGTTGGACCTTCGAACGCCTGCCTGGTGACCGTCGCCTGCTGACCGCACTCGTCTACGGCGAGTGGAATGAAGAGGAATTTCTGGTCGTGCCGCTCAGCCATATGATCAAGCAGAGCGGCAACGATAGTATTATCAAAGCCACACCTGTGGCCTGATCGTAGAGTCCATCGGCAGTGCCCGGTTTCGTTTGATTCGGCCCAGCAGCCTTTTTACCACTATACTATCGGAAACAACCGGCCGGCGCGAACAATCCGCGGTCGGCGCACAGAGCGGCTGCAGGGATGCCGCCTACCCACCATGCAGAGGAGATCATCACGTGACGCATCGTTGGGCAGCCGGCGTAATGCTCGGCACGATTTTGCTGATTCTGGCCGCGTGCGGCGGCAGTTCGACACCGGAACCGACTGCGATTCCGCCGTCACCGACGGCAGCGCCAACCGCCACGCCGGCACCCACGCTTGAACCGCCATCGACCGAACCTGCCGCTACCGCCACCGCAGCGCCGGTGGATGCGCCGACGACCGAACGGATCAGCAGCAGCGACGCCGTCGTCGATTTCTGGACCTCCGACAACGAACCCAAGCGTGTGGCGGTCTACCGTACGCTGGCCGAGCGCTACATGGCCGAACATCCTGGCGTCGTTGTCAACGTCGTGCCCTATGTGGAATCGACCACGCTCCAGCAACTCGAAGCTGCCGAAGCCGCCGGCGAATTGCCTGATTTGATTCGCGTCGGCATCGAGTGGGTGGCGGCGCTGGATGGCGCCGATCTGCTCGATCCTCAAGCTGCCGCCGCCGTCGTTCAGGCTGTGGGCGAAGCGGATTTTCGCGAGGGGGTGCTGCCCATGGTCACGGACAGCGCATCAGGCGAATTGCTGGCTGTTCCATATGACGGCTGGATCCAGGCATTGTGGTACCGCCGCGACCGCTTTGAGCAACTCGGCCTCAAGACACCCATCTCTTGGGCCGATCTCAGCCAGGCATGCGACACCATCGAAGCCGGGGGCGACCCCGCCTTTGCCCTGGTTCTGCCAACCGTCGGCAACCAGAACTACGTGCATCAGGTCTTCGAGCAAGTGGCTATGTCGAACAACGCCTGGCCCTTCGACGCCGGCGGCAACGTCACGATGAACACAGCGGAGATGGTCGAGGCGCTGCGCTTCTATACAAGCCTGCAGCGCTGCTCACCCGCTGCGCCCCAAGATATCTACGGGGCGCGCGAGCGCTACCTACGCGACGAGTCGGCCATGCTCTTCTACAGCACTTACATCATGGATGACCTGCTCGAAGGCTCAGAGAGCGCCGATGGGCGCAAGATCGAGATCGCCGTAGAGAATCTGCCCGGCAAAACCGGCTTCACCTCCAGCCTGGCCGGGCCAAACGGCGTCGCCTCCTACGGCCAGTTGGTCACACTGGCGCTGCTGGATGGCGCCTCGCCTGTGGCACAGGATGTAGCGCGCTTCTTCCTAGAGGAAGGCTACCTTGACATCCTGGCCACTGCGCCGCTGGGTAAGGTGCCGGTGCTCGAGAGTGCGCTGGAACCTTGGGGAAACTCCAGTCCCGTCTTCCAGGCCTACTCGCCGGCCACGCTGGGGCATATCGTCAACGGCTACACGATGATCAAGCGCTGGGTGCTGCGGACCGAGTACAACCGTGCGCAAAAAGCGACGATCGGCGCGATCGAGGCCCGTCTGATCATTCCGCAGGCCATCGAGCAGATCGTGGCGGGCGACTTGACGCCCGAAATGGCTGCCCAGCAACTGCAGGCGCAGGTGGAAACACTCTACAACATACGCAAAACGGGCGGCTGAACCTGCGCGCCTTTTTCGCAGGCTCCACCGCTCAGCGGTGAACGGCACTGTCGCAGCAGCGCCAGGCAAGGTACCGTCACCTGCCATCGGACGCTGCGACCCTGCACTGCAGGCGCTGTCACGCCGGAGGCGACGACCTCCGGACGAGGCTGCCCTGTATTTGCGCTGCGCAGTCATTCAGTCCCTGCAACACTGCGGCACTGACCGGATGGCCGCAGGTACAGTCGCCCGCCTCCACACCCAAGATCCAGAGTTCGGGCGGCAGACGATCGAGGACACGGGCCAGTTCGACAACAGCAGCCAGGTCCAGGGCGTGTGTGGAGCAGAAGGAATGGGTTGCAGGCAGACGATCGTGGCTGAGATCGAAACGATGCACCGTCCCCGGCGTGGCTCCTGAGACCACTGCATCGATGAGGATCGCGCGGTCGGCGCCCTGCCACAGATCGATCAGATGCGTGTCGACGCCGGTCGCGTCGACCACAGAGACGTCGGGCAGTTCCTGCGTGCGCAGTGCGCGTGCGGCCAGCAGCCCGGCTGCATCGTCGCCGCGCCAGGCATTGCCGATCCCGATCACGAGTGTCTGCGTCATACACTCCTCCTGCATCCAAAGGTCTGGCGGCAAAGGGACGCAGGCGCAAAGGATTCAATGTTGAGTTTCTTCGTGGCTATCGCCTTTCGATCTGCACACGCAGGAAATGGGTCGAGCAGGAGATGCACGGATCATAGTTACGAATTGCCTGCTCACATTGCCAGGTCAGTTCGTTGAGCGGCAGGTGGGCGCGCGGCGCCACGAACGCCCGCAGGTCGTCCTCGATGGTTGCCTGGTTCTGCGCTGTGGGCGGCGTGATCTTGGCAGCGACGATCTCGCCCCTGTCATCTACCTCATAGCGGTGATAGAGAATTCCGCGCGGCGCCTCCGTGCAGGCGTGACCGACGCCGGCGCGCACTGTGTAGGCAAGGGCGGGCGCTTCGGGCAGGGTGTAGTCCGCCAGGATACGGAGCGCCTCATCGATGGCATAGAGCGCCTCGACGCTACGCACGATGATGCTCTGGAAGGGGTTGTTGCATGTCGCGTCCAGGCCGGCTGTGTGCGCAGCTTCCTGCGCCAGCGGTGAGAGGCGGTCGAAGTTCAGATTGTAACGCGCCAGAGGCCCCACAAAGTAGTTTGCCCGCCCCTTGATATGCGCGTGCAGTGCCGTGCTGTACGCCACGTGCTCCTCGCGGAGAAACTCTTCAAAGGCTGCGATGGGGATATCCAGCCCGCGGTTGGAAACAAGGCGCCCTTCGTTGAACGGATACTCTGCCGGATGGCGTAGCGCCACGAACTCGTATTCCTGGTCGAACGCCGGAAAAGGCAACTGCCCAGTCCAGCGCACCAGCTCGGCCATTGCATCGCGCGCCCACTTCAACTCCTCGACGATAGGATCCCACTCATGGCGCTTGGGCACGCGGTAGAAGCCGCCCACGCGCACATTGATGGGATGAATCTCCCGCCCACCGAGCAGGGCGACGATGTCATTGCCGGCCTTCTTGATACGCAACGCCTGTGTCACCAGATCGGGGTGGTCGCTCGCCATCTGGATTGCGTCGGCATAGCCGAGGAAATCTGGTGCGTGCAGCATGAACGTGTGCAAAACATGGCTTTCGATCCACTCGCCGCAGTAGAGGAGGCGGCGCAACTCACGCAGCGGTCCCTCTAGTCTGATGCCAAAGATCTCTTCGATCGCGTGTACGGCGCTCATCTGGTAGGCAACGGGGCAGATTCCGCAGATGCGCGCCGTGATGTCGGGGGCTTCGGCGTACGATCGTCCGCGCAGAAAAGCCTCGAAGAAGCGTGGCGGTTCGTAGATGCGCAGTTCGGCTTCTTCCACCAGGCCGTCCTTCACCTTGACGTGAAAGGCGCCCTCGCCTTCGACGCGCGCCAGTACGTCGACGCGGACGGTTTTAGTCGTGAGCGTACTCATAAGCCTCGCTCTCCTTGCGGAATGATTCGCTGCCGGCGTTGTACGTGCGCAATGCTCGTTTGATCTCGTCGGGCGCCATACCCAGTTCTGCGCACCACCAGGCTGCCAGTGCTGCCGTATTCGGCGTCTCCATGGGGCCAAAGCAGCCATAGCAGCCGCGACCGTAGGCAGGGCAGAGCGCGCCACAGCCCGCCTGCGTCACCGGGCCGAGGCAAGCGACGCCGGCTGCCACCAGCACACACGCGGTCCCGCGTATCTTGCACTCCATACAGACGCTGTGGGTTGGGATGTTGGGCTTGCGCCCAGCCAGATAGGCGCTCACGACTTCCAGCAACTGGTACTTGTTGATAGGGCAACCGCGCAATTCAAAGTCGACGAAGACATGCTCGGCGATCGGCGATGATCGTTTCAACGTATCGATGAGCTCGGGCTGGGCGTAGACAGCGGCAGCAAATTCCTGCACGTCAGCAAAGTTGCGCAGTGCCTGGATGCCACCTGCGGTCGCACAGGCACCGATGGCCACCAGGAATTTCGATGCCTCACGAATCTCACGGATGCGTTCGGCGTCGCCAGATGTCGTGATGGAGCCTTCCACCAGCGATACATCGTAGGGGCCTTCTTTGACTGCGCGCGATACTTCCAGAAAGTAGGCAATCTCGACCTGGCCCGTCACGGCCAGCAGATCCTGTTCGCAGTCGAGCAGGCTCAACTGGCAACCGTCACACGAGGCGAACTTCCAGACAGCCAGCCGCGGTTTGTGTTTGGTTGCCATCTCATACCTCCCATAACCCAAAGAAGCGCTGGATCTGATCCATGCGGAAGACGGGACCGTCACGGCAGACGAAGTGTGGGCCAAACTGGCAGTGTCCGCACAGAGCCGCGCCGCATTTCATGTTGCGCTCCAGGGAGAGATACGTTTGCTTCGAGCCGACGCCGCGTTTCTGCAGTGCCTGGACGGCATAGCGCATCATCACTTCCGGCCCACAGATCAGTGCGGCCGCGTTGCGTGGCTCAAAGGGAGCGCGCGGGATCAGCGCCGTCACCAGCCCGACGTTGCCGTGCCAATCACCGGTGGCGCGGTCGACCGTCACGAAGATTTCCAAGTCGAAGCGTGCTCGCCAGTGTTCGAGTTCGGAGCGATAGAGCATATCCTCGGGCGTGCGTGCGCCGTACAGCAGCACAACGCGCCCGTAATCGCTGCGTTGTGCGACGATTTGGTACAGAGCCGGGCGCAGCGGCGCCAGACCGATGCCGCCCCCTACGAGCACGATGTCCTTGCCTTGCAGCTCTTCCAATGGCCAGTGTGTGCCGAAGGGACCGCGCACGCCCATCATGTCCCCGCGGCGCAAGCCGGCCATGGTGCGCGTCACGGTGCCGACCGCGCGCGTTGTATGCACCAGTCGCTCCGGGGATGCCGGGTTGCCGCTGATCGAAATCGGAATTTCGCCCAGGCCAAAGACGTAGAGCATATTGAACTGGCCGGCGGCAAAGGTCGCATCGCTGCGCGGATCGACCGGCTCCAATGCGACCGTGAAGGTATCGGCATTTTCCTGGCGCCGTTCGGCGACGCGGTAGCGCTGGGGCACACAACCATCCGTGGCCCTGCTCGGCGCTGCGATCGCCTGCTGTTCGTGAATTGCTGTCGCTCTCATGATCGCTTCTCCTGCATCACGTCATTGTGCGGAGCAGTTCAGGCTATGACTGGCCGATGTCTTCTGCGCGGAGCGCCGCTACTTCTGCGGTCAGGTCGATGCCGACCGGGCACCATGTGATGCAGCGGCCGCAGCCCACGCAGCCCAAGGTGCCGAATTGATCCTGCCACGTGGCCAGTTTATGGGTCAGCCACTGGCGGTAGCGCGCCTTGGCAGATGCACGCTGGCTCCCACTGGTTATAAAAGAAAAAGCGGTCGTGAAGCATGAATCGGCACGGCGCCAGCGTTCGGCGACAGTGCCGGTCAGGTCGGTCGTGTCCTCTACGGTGAAGCAGAAGCAGGTCGGGCAGACCATGGTACAGTTGCCGCAGGTGAGACAGCGCTCGGCGACTTCGTCCCAGCGGGGGTGCTCGAAGTGACGATAGAGCAGCGCCTTGATCCCTGCCGTCTCCAAGGTACGGCCCATGTGGTGCGCTGTTTCTGCCACGATCGCGTCCGCCATATCCAATTCGGCCGACGTTGCCGGCCGATGCGGCACGTCGGCGAGCACCTCGTCGCCTCGCCCGCTGCCGGTGGTGACCACAAAGAAATGGTCTTCCGCTACGATCACTTCGGTGAGCGCAAGATCGTACCCGCCGGTGACGTGGGGACCTGCATGCACAGAAGCACAGAAACAAGTATTGCCGGCCTGTCCACAATTGACAGCGACAATCAACATTGCCTGGCGACGCCGCTGGTAGTCAGTATCGACTGTGCTGCCACCGAGATAGATGTCGTCGAGAATCTGGATCGCGCGCAGTTCGCACGCTCGTACACCGATCAAGGCGTAGTGCGGCGGCGGCGTCTCGTCCTGTTCCACGGTGAAGCCGTCGCCGTCCTTGCGCGCCTGCCAAAGTTTTCTGACCGGCGGGCAGAGAAAGCGTTTCCAACTGTGTGGGCCAACTGTATAGCCAAAAAGGGCGCCGTCGGCGCGGTGTTTCAGCCGGTAGGAGCCGCCTTCCTGCTCGTCGGACCAGCCCACCGGCAACTCGTCGACTGTTGCCACCTCCCCGTAGACGATGGCTCCCTCTTCGAGCCTGGGGCCGATGGTTGTATAGCCGCGCGCGTGGAGGCTCTGCAAGAGCTGCGACAGGTCAGGGCGCGCAATGACCGACGCGGTCGAGCGGCGCTCTTCATGAACACTCATAGGCTCCCTCCGCGTCTCACTGCATTCGGGCAAGCAGGTAGGCAGTCAAGGATTCCAGCGTATTGACTCTGCCGTAGTCCTTCTCCGGCACCTCCACGCCGACCTCCTGATTGAGCGCGATGAGAAAGTTGAGAAAATCGAACGAGTCGATCTCAAGCGTCTCGCGGATATCGTCGTGCGGGCGCAGGTCTTCGAGGTCGGCCTCGGGCGCCAACCCGCGCAGCTGAGCAAAAATGATCCGCTGGAGTTCTTCTTTCGTCGTCGCATGAGTGCCGATCATGGTTCGTCCTCCTGAATCCCGGTGCCTGATCTGCAGCGAGATTCACCAACAAAGCCAGCAACACCACTACAGCGATTCCGGCTCACGCAGGAACTGACTCAGTCCATCCAGGAACTCGGCGCCGGTACGGCCGTCGGTGGCACGGTGATCGCCGGCCAGGGTAGCGTGTACGATCGGGCGCACGCCGAGCATTCCACCTTCCACCCAAACTTCCTCGCCGACCTTGCCAAAGCCGACCAGCGCGACCTGGGGCGGGTAGATGACGCCGAACACTTTCTCGACGCCCATATCGCCCAGGCTGGTCACCGTGATGGTGGCGTCGGTGAGTTCAGAACTGCGCAGGCGGCCGGCGCGAGTGCGCAGGATCAGGTCGCGCAACGCTTCCATCAGTTCGTCCATGCTCTTGAGGTCTGCGTGATGGATGGCCGGTGTCACCAATCCGCCCTGGCGCAATGCGATGGCAAATCCGATATGGATGCCCTCGGCAACCTGCAAGGCATCGTCCTGCCAGTAGCCATTGAGTTGCGGCACCTTGATAAGCGCGCGGGCCACTGCCTTGATGAGCAGTACGGCGGGCAGGATGCGATTCTGGATCGATCGCCGCAAATTTTCGGCTTCGAGCCACGCCAATGCGGCCGACATATCTATGCGCGTCTCCAGGTAATAGTGCGGGATGTCGCGATTGGCGCGCGCCATGGCCAGCGCAATGGCGCGGCGCATGCCGGCCTGAAAGTCCATGCTCCCTTTCTCGGCCGGCTGCTCTGCGGGCCGGCTAGCGGGCGGTGGTTCCACAGTTGCGGCGAGCACTGCAGCGGGCAGCGGAGCCGTGGGGCGTTTGAGTGCTTCGGCGGCCCGCTCGATGTCCGCTTTGTCGATCGCACCATGGGGTCCCGTGCCTTCCACCCTGCGCAGATCGACGCCCAGTTCAGCCGCCAGTTTGCGCGCGAGCGGCGAAATGCGGATGCGGGGGCTGCTGGCTTTGGGGGGCACTTCTGGCGTAGCAGGGAGCTTGGCGGATACGGAGGGCAGTGGAGGCTGAAGCGCAGCCGGCTCTCCTCCTGCCGCCGCCCTGCCACCGTTGATCGTCGCCAGCACAGCGCCGACGGGGACTACGGCACCCGCCGGCACCGCAAATGCCTGGATGATGCCGTCTTCGAAGACCTCGACCTCGATGTCGCCCTTCTCCGTGCCGACCACTGCCACAACCTGGCCACGCTGGACGGCGTCGCCAGGCTTGACCAGCCACTCCAACAGCTTGCCCGATTCCATGTCGGCGCCCAGGCTGGGCATGAGGAAGTCACTCATGGCCTACCATTCCTTTCACCGCAGCGACAATGCTCTCCACCTGGGGAATCGAGGCGTCCTCCAGGTGCGGTGCGTAGGGCATAGGCACCTCGGCGCCACAGAGCCGCGCCACCGGCTGATCGAGTTCATAGAAAGCCTGCTCCATGATCCGCGCACCGATCTCGGCGGCGATGCTGCCGCTCCGCCAGTCTTCGTCGACGATCAGTGCGCGGTGCGTCTTGGCTACCGACGCCATGATCGTGGCGTCATCCAGCGGGCGCAGGGTACGTAGATCGATGACCTCGCAGTCGATTCCTTCGCCGGCCAGCTGCTCGGCCGCTTCCAGGGACTTCACGAGGGCCATGCCGTAGGCGACGATCGTGACGTCCCTGCCGGTGCGGCGTAGCGCGGCCTTGTCGATCGGGAGCGGGCCGGCGTTGACCGGCAACTCGGCCTTCATGTTATAGAGCAGCGAATTCTCGAAGATGATCACCGGGTTCGGATCCGCCAGGGCGGTTTCGAGCATGCCGCGCGCATCCTCCACGGTGGCCGGCGCCAATACCTTGATGCCGGGCACGTGGGCATACCAGCCGTCAAAGGTATGCGAGTGCTGGGCGGCGAGGCGCTTGCCGCCGCCGGTCGCCATACGGATCACGAGCGGCACATGAAAGAGGCCACCCGACATATGCAGGATCGTGCCCGCGTTGTTCACGATCTGGTCGAGGGCCAGCAGGCTGAAGTTGCAGGTCATGATCTCGATAATCGGCAGCATGCCGTTCAGAGCGGCGCCGATGCCGGCTCCGGTGTAGGAGGATTCGGAGAGCGGGGTGCCGAGGATGCGCTGCGGGCCGAACTCGGCGAGCATGCCTTTGCTCACGGCGAAACAACCGCCATAGTCGCCGACATCGGCGCCCATCAGGAAGACACGCTCGTCGCGCTGCATGGCGGCGCGCATGGCTTCGCGCATGGCCTCGCGGTAGGTGATCGAGCGAGTTTCCGCCGATGGCGGCTCAGGGGCAGGCAACGGATAGCGTTGATCGGGGGGGATCGCTTCGGCGTAGACAAAGCGTTCGAGGTCTTCAACCGGCTCCCAGGTAGCGGCCTCTGCGAAAGCAACGGCCTTTTCAATTTCATCCTGTACGTGCGCCTCGATCTCCTCCATATCCTCATCAGAGATCAGCCCACTCAGCTTGAGCGAGTCGGCAAAGCGGGCAATCGGGTCCTGGCTGCGCCACTCCTGCACTTCCTGCTTGTTGCGGTAGAGTTCGGCATCGAACATCGAGTGGGCACGGAAGCGATACGTACGGCATTCCAGGAACTGCGGCCCAGCGCCGGCCTTGATGCGGTCGACGGCCTGCTGGGCAGCCTGTTCGACGGCGAGGACATCCATGCCGTCGACGGCGCGGGCATCGATGCGATAGGCGGCAGCTTTCTTGGCGATATCCGGCTCAGACTGGTGGCGGTCCAGGGCTGTGCCCATACAGTAGCGGTTGTTCTCGCAGATCCAGAGCACGGGCGCCTGCCACAGCGCAGCCAGGTTGAGCGACTCATGGAACTCGCCTTCCGCCACAGCCCCATCGCCGAAGAAGCAACAGGTAATGCGGTCAAGGTTGCGCAATTTGTCGGCGAGCGCCATGCCCACGGCCAACGGCAGATGGCCCCCGACGATGGCATTGCCGCCATAGAAACGGGTTGCCTTGTCGTAGAGGTGCATGGAGCCGCCCCGGCCGCGGGCACACCCTTCCTGTTTGCCGTACATCTCGGCGAGGATCGCGGCGGGTGAGACCCCACGCGCCAACGCCTGGCCGTGCTCGCGATAGGTCGCCACGATCGCATCTGCGGGGGTCAGCGCCTGCATGACTCCCACTGCGATGGCCTCCTCCCCGTCATAGAGGTGCATGAAGCCGCGGATCTTGCCCTTGCTGTACAGTTCGTAGCTCTTCTCTTCCAGCCGGCGGATGCGCACCATTTCATGCAACAGGTGCAACGCATGGTTGCGTTGGGCAGCCGGCTGCTCACGGGGTCTGGTTTCCACTGTCGCCATGGACGTTCACTCCTTTCGGCTCAAGGAAAGGGCGCTAGAAACCAGGCGGCGGCGGTGCCCGAAACTCCCGGTTTCCACATCCCATCCCACTAGCTCACCTTTTCCTCCTCCTGCGATTTTTCAAGGGTTGAGATATCCCCTTCCGGCAAGCCTAGTTCGCGTGCCTTGAGCAGGCGGCGCATGATCTTGCCGCTGCGTGTCTTGGGCAGGTTCGCCTGGAAGTCGATCAATTTCGGGGCCACGGCTGAACCGAGCTTGGTGCGGCCCCAACCGAGCAATTCAAGGCGCAGCTCTTCGCTGGGCTTATAGCCCGGCTTGAGCGCCACGAAAGCCTTCACCACTTCACCGATCATCGGATCCGGCACGCCGATGACGCCGGCCTCGGCCACGGCAGGATGCTCGAGCAGCGCGCTTTCCACCTCAAATGGCCCCACCATGTGACCGGCCGTCTTGATCATGTCGTCGGCGCGACCGATGAACCAGAAATAGCCGTCCTCGTCCAGTTCGGCCAGGTCGCCGGAAATGTACCAGCCGTCCATGAAGCATCTAGCATAGCGATCCTCGTCGTGCAGATAACTGCGGAACATAGAAGGCCACCCCGGGCGCAGCGCCAGATGCCCTTCGACGTAGGGTTCGGTGACGACGCGCACGTGGCCGCCCTCCAGTTTCTCGACGATAGCCGCTTCGATGCCCGGCAGCGGTTTGCCCATGGAGCCAGGGCGGATCTCCATGGCTGGATAATTGGCGATCATGATGCCGCCCGTCTCGGTCTGCCACCAGTTGTCGTGGATCGGCAACTTGAGCAGCCTCACACCCCAGACCACTGCCTCCGGGTTGAGCGGTTCGCCCACGCTGGCAACAAAGCGCAGATGGCTCAGATCGTACTGTTTAAGTGGCTCCAGTTCCAGCCGCATGAGGCGGCGAATTGCGGTCGGCGCCGTATACCAGACAGTCACCTGCTGCCCCTCGAGGATGCGATACCAGCGGTCGGCGTCGAACTCGGCTTCATCCACGATCAGGGTGACGCCGTGGCAGAGCGGCGCGCTGATGCCGTAGGAGGTGCCGGTGACCCAGCCCGGATCTGCGGTGCACCAGAAGACATCGTCGGGGTGCAGGTCCAGCGCGTACTGGGCCGTCATGTAATGCACATAGACGGCCCGGTGCACGTGGATCGCGCCTTTCGGCCGGCCGGTCGTGCCGCTGGTGAAGTGGAGCAGGGCCATATCTTCTGGGTCAGTCGGCGGGATGGTGAAGTCGGGCGATGCCTCGGCCATGAGCTGCGGCAGAGAGAGCACGTCCTCGTTGACATGAGAGGGGGCATCGGTCAACAGCACGAATTCCAGTGCGGGCAGCCGTGGCCACATCTCGGCGATCTTACGCTGTTTGAAGAGGCGTTCGGTTGTCACCAGCACCTTTCCGTCGCCGATCTTCAGGCGCTGTTCGATGGGCTCGGGGCCAAAAGCAGAGAAGAGCGGACAGAGCACGCTGATGTTCTTGAGCGTACCGAGCACGGCAATATACAACTCGGGGATACGGCCGGCCAGGACAAAAACACGGTCGCCCTTGCCGATGCCCAGCTTGTGCAGCACATTGGCGAATCGGCTACTTTCGGCGGAGAGGTCGGCATAGGTGAAGTCGCGCGCAGTGCCCTCTTTGCCCAACCAACGCAGAGCCAGCTTATTGCGTTTCTCCCCGCTGGCATGGCGGTCAACCGCTTCATAAGCAATATTGATGCCCTGGCTCTGCGGTAGTCCGGCGAGTCTTTCTTCAATACTCTGCCATGTAAAACCGGCATAAACTCGGTCGTAGTTGATCAGATTTGGCTGCACGGCCATCTGCTCTGGGGTTTTACGGATCGGTTCCCATTCCATAGCTGTATTCTCCTTCCAGCGGGGGAAAAAACACACGGCATCCCCAGTTCGGCATAGCCACCTCGGACGCCGTGTTGCACGGAGCCATCTACAGTTCTGGCAGAGCACGGCCGGCCTCGTCGCCGGACCCTCGTCGGTCAGCCGAAGGACATTGGAGCGGACCACCGAGGTGCGCACGCTTTCCCCTCCTTCCAACAAAAGAGGGTTGTGCTTCTAGTGTATCAAACTCTGCACCCAGGAAGACTGGTCACCAGGCCAGTTTGTGAAATGGGGCACAGCCAGAGCAAGGGGGAATTGCTCCAGCAGCGCCTGTGCGCCCTTTTCAGGGTCAGTATGCTATACCCAGTTCTCCGGCGTGTACTCACCAAAGACACCGCGCAGCGTGTCGCAAATCTCACCGAGGGTGGCATACGCTTCGACTGCTGCCACAATCAAGGGCATCAGCGGCGCCTGGGGATCGTGCGCAGCCTGGCCGATACGTCCGAGGATCTCCTGCACGGCGCTGTTATCACGCTCGGCGCGCAGCTTGGCCAGCGCTGCTAGCTGGTTGAGCCGCACACTCTCATCCACGCGCAGCAATTCACCTTCGTGATGCTCGTCTGTCTGGAAGCGATTGACGCCGACAACGACGTCGTCCCCCTTCTCCACAGCACGTTGCGTGCGATACGCTGCATCCTGGATCTCGCGCTGGATGTATCCCTCCTCCACCGCGCGCAGGGCGCCGCCCAGTTCGTCGATCTTGGCGATATATTCCTCGGCACGGCGCTCGATTTCGTCAGTCAGCCATTCGACATAGAAAGAGCCGGCCAGCGGGTCGACGGTATCGGCAGCGCCACTTTCGTAGGCGATGATCTGCTGCGTGCGCAGGGCGATCTCCACCGACTTCTGCGTGGGCAGGGCCAGCGCCTCGTCCTTGCTGTTGGTGTGAAGGCTCTGCGTCCCGCCCAGTACAGCGGCCAGCGCCTGAAGGGTCACGCGCACGATATTGTTGTCGGGCTGCTGCGCAGTGAGCGTACTGCCGCCTGTCTGCGTGTGAAAGCGCAGCTTCCACGAATCGGGGTTGGTGGCGCCAAAGCGCTCGCGCAGGATACGCGCCCACAGCCGGCGCGCGGCGCGAAACTTTGCAACTTCTTCGAGAATGTTGTTGTGGGCATTGAAGAAGAAGCTGAGCTGCGGCGCGAAGTGGTCGAGGTCGAGACCTGCAGCGATAGCCTGCTTTACATATTCCATACCGTTGGCCAGGGTAAAGGCCACCTCTTGCACCGCAGTGCTGCCTGCCTCGCGGATGTGGTAGCCGCTGATGGAGATCGTGTTCCATTTGGGCACATCGGTCGCGCAAAAGCGAAAGATGTCGGTGATCAGGCGCATGGACGGCGCGGGCGGGAAGATATAGGTACCGCGCGCAATATATTCTTTCAGAATGTCATTCTGCACGGTGCCGCGCAGTTGTTGGGAGGAGACACCCTGCTGCTTGCCCACGGCGACGACCATAGCCAGCAGGACGGCGGCCGGGGCATTGATGGTCATGCTGATGCTGACTTTGTCCAGCGGGATACCGTCCAGCAGCGTCTGCATATCGCGCAGGCTGGAAATAGAGACACCAACCTTGCCGACCTCGCCCTCAGCAAACTCGTGGTCGGCGTCATATCCGATCTGCGTCGGCAAGTCGAAAGCGACCGAAAGACCGGTCTGTCCCTGGGCGATGAGAAACTTGTAGCGTTCGTTGCTTTCTGCGGCGTTGCCGAAGCCGGCATACTGGCGCATCGTCCAAAGACGGCCGCGGTACATGTTCGGCTGCACGCCGCGTGTAAAGGGATATTCGCCCGGAAAGCCGAGCTTCGCCATATAGTCGCCGCTCTCCCCGTCGGGGGTGTAGAGGGTGTCGACGACCCTATGCTCGTCGCTCGTGGTAAACGCGCGCTTGCGCTCGCCGAAACGCTTGACCAGGGGGGCCAGTGTGCTTTCCTGCCAACTTTTTTTCAGGGACGCAATCTTGTCCGGTGCGGTGTCAACCATGTGTGTCTCCGAACACCAATCGATGATTTCAGAGATGCGTCTACATCTCGCTACGTCCAGCCAAGGCGCGGCCGAGCGTCATTTCGTCGGCATATTCCAGGTCGCCGCCCATCGGCAGGCCGCGTGCCAGGCGCGTCACGCGGATGCCCAGCGGCTTGGTCAGCCGGGCAATATACATGGCCGTGGCCTCGCCTTCGAGATTTGGATTCGTGGCCAGCAGCAACTCGCGGATCGGGGCTTCGCTCTGCTGGATACGCCGCAACAACTCGCCGACTTTCAAATCTTCCGGCCCGACACCCTCGACAGGGGAGATCGCGCCATGCAACACATGATAGACGCCGGTAAACTCACGTGTGCGTTCGATGGCCTGCACGTCGAGCGGCTCTTCGACCACGCAGATCAGGCCCTGATCACGTTGCTGGCTGGCGCAGATCGCGCAGGGGTTCTGGTCGGCGATGTTGAAGCAGACGCTGCAGAACACAGTCCGCTGCTTCAACTCCTCCAGGGCGCGCGCCAGTTTGATGGAGACCGCTTCGTCAGTGCGCAGCAGGTAATAGGTCAGCCGCGCCGCGGTTTTCGGCCCGATACCGGGCAACTGACTGAACGCATCGATGAGATTGGAGACCGGTTCGGCCAGGGGTTGCATAGGCTAGAAGAGGCCGGGTGGCAGGCCCATCCCTCCGGTCAGGCTCCCCATACGCTCGTCTTCCAGTTGTTTTGCCTGCTGGAGAGCATCATTGAACGCTGCCAGCAGCAGGTCCTGCAACATCTCGACATCGTCGGGGTCGACGACCTCTGGCTTGATCGTCACGCTGCGGAACTCGCGGGCGCCCGTGACGACAATCGTCACGGCACCGCCGCCGGCGCTCACCGTGATCTCCTCGTCGGCCAGTGCAGCCTGTGCCTTCTCCATCTCTTCCTGCAACTTTTGTACCTGCGACATCAGGCCGCCCATACTGGGCATCCCACCGCCAAAGCCTCTGCCGCCGCCCAAACCACGCTTCTTGCTCATCGTATTTATGATCCTCTCCATAGTATTCGATAGAGAACGGGGGATCCTGTCTCCGAACAGGCAGCTCGGAGCAGGTATCGCCTCACTTCCCCTCTTGCACGATCTGCGCGCCCAGGTCGCTGACCGCAAATTCGACCAGGGCATCCTTATCGTCTTTTTTCGTTTCTTCCACAGACACCGTGCCGGCATTGGGCAGCGCCGCATGCTCTCCCGTCTGGAAGATCACCTGGAAGGGCCGGCCGAGCAGGTGCTGCAGGATGCGGCTGAGTTGGTCGCGCGTCTCCTGGTTATCGGCCATTTCGCGCACCGGCGCATATTGCGCTGTGAAGGCGAAGACGACCGACTCTGTCCCTACCGCCGTATCCTTGGCCGAGTTGAGTGCGCCCAGCACCTTGTTGCCACATTTCTGTTTGACCAGGCGCTGAAATTCGCTCCAGCGCCGGCGCAGCGTTTCGGCGGCGGCTTCGTCCGAGGGCTGAGGTGTGCCAGCGGGGGCAGGCTCTGCGGCGGTGGGCAGTGGCGCGGTGGCGGCAGGCATGCCGGCTACGCTCGCCGGCGCAGCCTGTACGACGACTGTTGCGGGCGAGACTGCTTCCCCCTGCACGACCTCGATGAGCGCCATTTCGAGCGGCAGTTGCGGCTGGAAGCCCCCTTTGAGCTCGCCGATGGCTGCGCTGAAGCGCTTGATGGCGTAGAGTGTCGTCGGCTGGTCCAGCTGCTTTGCCTGCACCTGCAATTGCTTCACGGTATCCGCGGGCAGTTCGTCGAGCAGGGCCGGGTTATTGGTCATCTGCAGCAGCATGACAGCACGCAGATGCTCCACAACCTGATGGCAGAATTCAGGCAGGCTCGCGCCATCGGTCACGAGCCGGTGAATCTGCGCCAGCCCACGGCTCACATTGCGCGTCGCAATGGCGCCCATGAGATCGAGCACCGCGCGATCGTCGACTGCACCGAGCACCTGTTGCACCTGCTCGCTGGTGACCCTGTCAGCGCCGAAGCTGAGCATCTGGTCGAGTAGACTGACGGCGTCACGCATACAGCCCTGCGCGCTGCGCGCGATGGCCAGCAGCGCGTCTGGCTCAACGAGAAAGCCCTCTTCCGTGGCCACGTGCTGCAAGTGCTGGGCGATTTCCGGCGTCGGAATGCGCCGGAAATCGAAGCGTTGGCATCGGCTGAGCACAGTCGCCGGAATTTTGTGCGGCTCCGTGGTGGCCAGGATGAAACGAGCGTAGGGCGGCGGCTCTTCCAACGTCTTGAGCAGGGCGTTGAACGCGCTCCCGCTCAGCATATGCACCTCGTCGATGATATAGATCTTGTAGCGCCCTTCGCTGGGGCGAAACCCAACCTTGTCGCGCAATTCGCGCACATCGTCGACGCTGTTGTTGGAAGCGGCATCGATCTCAATCAGATCGAGCATGCGCCCTTCCGTGATTGCGACACACGTGGCGCACTGGTTGCAGGGTCGTTCTGCCTCCGGCGCGCTACAGTTCAAGGCCTTGGCCAGAATGCGTGCTGTGCTTGTCTTGCCTGTGCCGCGTGGCCCCGAAAAGAGATAGGCGTGGGCCACGCGGTCGTCCCGGAGCGCGTTGCGGAGCGTGCGCGTCACATGTTCCTGGCCGACGACCTCGTCGAACGTCTGGCTGCGCCACTTGCGGTAAAGAGCGGTGGACATGCTGCAAGTGTATCATTGAAACAGGAGTGCGGCAAGCAATTTTGGTGCTACGCGGGAGTGCTTCGCGTTTGGATCAACGTGCGTCCCTCCCGCTGAACGACACCCGGGTACTACTCACAGGTGAGCGAGGAATCTGCTGGCGGGTCATTGATCACTGCGGGCAAGTAGAGTTGGTTGGCTGCATCGACCGGTGGTGGAGCAGCCGTGGTGCTGGCCAACTGAATCTTGTCACAGGTCGTGTAGCGTTTGCTGCCGGTGCGCATCTCGGCCGTGATCGTGTGCTCGCCGCTGCCCTCGTCGAGTGTCCAGGTGAAACCGTTGACGAAGGGCTGCCAGTCGCTCCAGGTGCCGCTGTTATTGCGCAGGCGCATCTCATTCCAGGCGCCATAGATGTAGATATCGACAGCGCGGTCTTCGGTCGTAGGTGAGTCGCGGTTGATGACCAGGGGATAGACGTCGCGGCGTGCGCCGAAATCTTGGACCCAGTAGGTGCCATACTCACCCGCCCCCACAAAGAAGCCAACGCCGATCTCGGTGAAATCCTGGCCGAGAATATTGCGCCGGTGTCCGGGGCTGGCCATCCAATCTGCGACGACGTCTGCGGGCGTCTGCTGGCCGGCGGCAATATTCTCGGCTGCGGTGCGCCAGTTCGGATACCATACGCTCATGCGCTCGAAGGTACCACAGACGTACTTCAGATTCTCGCCGCTGCGATCGTACGAATCATGCTCGAAGTAGTTGTCGACGCCCAGATCCGTGGCATGAAAACGGGCGGCACCGGTCAGGGTCGCGACCCGTTTCAACGGCGGCAAATTGCCGTTATTGGCACGTTCCTGATTGACCAATTCGACCACACGCAGTTCAAAAGCTTCGTTGATGACCGGCGCCTCGACACCGCCACAGCCGGTATAGGAAACTTCGTACAGGCGAGCGGCGGCGGCAGGCAATGCGGCGGCCAGCCCTGCCAGTAAGACAGCGGAGAGCAGGATGCCGCCGCGTACGCTCATCGCTTTCAGGGAAAAAATCTTACACATCTTCATGCGGTTCCTTCGATTTCAGGTGTCCCACCTGATGGCCGGCAGGACTGAGTTTGTGACCATACGACCATGGCTCCATCATAGTGCAGCCCCTCACGAGAAGCATGGTCTTTTTGCTGCATCTGGATTGCGCCCTGTCGATGATTTTCTGGCGATCGCTCCCGCACCGTTTGTGCGACACGACACCTCCTATGGCAGTTGCTGCCTGCTGCGCCAGACATTGACGGGGCGGTCAGCCCCGAAATGGATGGCTCGTTATAGTGACAACCTGCTGGCTGACGCATACTGAGAGGACTAGCCAACGAAAAGGAGCCGAAC
>CAIRNL010000249.1 GCA_903879975.1 uncultured Chloroflexota bacterium
CGAGCTGCATATTCCTGCCTACGCGGTCTTTCCCGATCGCACGTTGATGGAGATGGCCACCCACCTGCCCCAGACCCCAAGTGAGCTGCGCCAGATTCACGGCGTCGGGGAGCACAAAGAGCAGCGGTTTGGCACGCGCTTCCTGGGTTGTATCCGCCAGTACTGTGAGGAAGAGGGCATCGATCCGGCCCAGCGCCAGTCCGGCGCGACGGTGCCTCTGGCGCAACGACAGCCGCGCTTCAAGGAAGTCGGCGATCTGTTCGCGGCCGGTCACTCGCTCGACGAGATCCAGGCACTCTACGATGTGCAGCGTTCCACGGTGCTGAACCACCTGATGCGCTACCAGGCAGCCGGTCATGCCCTGGAGCCTTCACGTATTCTTGCGCTGTCGCAGCTCGACGCTGAGTTGCGGCGACCGCTCCTACGCCGTCTGGCTGCGTTGCCGGAGATGCTCCTCGCCGTACCCTACGAAGAATTTGGCGGGCTGGTGTCGTTTGAGGATCTGCGCATTCTGCGTCTCTACCTGCGCTGCCGCCGCGCATTGGACGGGCCGGCTGTCTTCGACCAAGACACTCCGTTCGAAGCATAGCGGTCACAGGATGTGCCGGGGGACGCACGGTGCTCCCTTCATGTACTGGCTTCTGATGGGCTGGGACGTGTCTGGCCGCGCCACTCTCCTGTCAGTTGGCGATTCGCTCGTCGACTGAGTTGCGGCGAACGCCGCAAGACTGCCCACCTGACCAGTGACAATCCCAGCGAATCGATCGAAAATCATAGCGAGCGTTCGTTTTTTACAGGGATGGTCTGATGGTGAACGAACCGTTGCGCAAAGGAGAAGCGACGCAGGCCCGCATTTTGGATACGGCCCATGCGCTGTTCATGGAGCAAGGCTATCACGGTACCTCCATGCGGCAGATCGCCGAGCGCGCGCGCATCACCTTGGGTGGCATCTACAACCATTTTGCCAGTAAGGAAGCGATCTGGGAGGCGGTATTTTTTGAGCGCCACCCCTACCACACAATCTTGCCCATGCTGCGCGCAGCGCAGGGCGACACGGCAGCAGCCTATGTGCGAGATGCAGCGCAGCATCTCGTCAGCGAGTTGCACAGGCGACAGGATCTGCTGCACATCATGTTCATCGAACTGGTTGAGTTCAACGGCGCGCATATCCCGCAGCTCTACGAACGCATCGCCCCGGAGCTGATCCAACTCGCCGACATTTTGCAGGAACGCTCGCATGAAGTGCGGACGATTCCTGCGCCGCTGCTGGCGCGTTCATTTCTTGGCTTTTTCTTTTCGTATTACATGACCGAACTGTTGATGCCGCCAGCCGTACGCAATCTCATGGGTGCTGCGTCGCTCGATGTCTTTGTTGGCATCTACCTGCACGGCATCCTCGTGCAGGAGGCGGCTGCGGGGGTGGTGCCTGTCGAACCGTTGGCGGGAGCAGTCACCGGCGGTGTGAGTCTCCGAGAGTCGCTGGCTGTGTGCTCGTAGGAGCCAGACATCCCATGTGGCATCGGCTGCAGAGTCTCATTCGCAAAGAGTTCATCCAGATCGTGCGCGATCCACGTACGCTGGCCATGACGTTCATCATGCCCGTCGTGATGATGTTCCTGCTCGGCTACGCGGCGACCAATGACGTGCGCAACATCGCCCTGGTCGTGCTGGATCGGGATCAGACGCCTGCGTCGCGTCGCCTGATTGACGCCTACCGTGTGGCCGACTATTTCACGATTGCGCAGCCTGTTGGCTCTGAGGAAGAGTTGCGCGACCTGATCGACCGCAACGCGGCGCGCGCCGGGCTGATCATCCCGCCTGGGTACGGGCGCGATCTGGCCGGCTGGGACAGCGCGCAGGTTGCGTTCATCCTTGACGGCTCTGACCCGACGGTGGCGAGCACGGCGCTGGCTGCGGCCCAGCTGATCGGCCAATCGCTCTCGACGCAGACCAGCATCGAACGCATGGAGATGCGCGGCCAGACCGTGGTGACGCAGCAGCCCATCGAGGTGCGCACGCAGGTCTGGTTCAATCCGGGACTGATCAGCTCATACTACATGGTGCCGGCGATGATCGGCATCATCCTGCAATATCTGACGATCATGCTGACCGCAACCTCCATCGTGCGTGAGCGTGAGCGGGGCACCATCGAGCAGTTGATCGTCACCCCGCTGCGTTCGTGGGAGATGATTGTCGGCAAACTGGTGCCGTATGTGCTGATCGCTTTTCTCAACACGATCGAGGTACTGACGATCAGCGTCATCCTGTTTCATGTGCCGATCAACGGCGACTTGTCGCTGCTGCTGGCGTTGACTGCGCTCTTTCTGGTGACGACGCTCGGCATCGGCCTGCTCATCTCCAGCATTGCCAATACGCAGCAAGAAGCGATGCTCACGACGACGTTCACGCTGTTGCCGTCGATCTTCCTGTCGGGTTTTTTCTTCCCGCTGGCAGCGATGCCCGTCTGGCTTCAGATGCTCAGCTATGCGATCCCGCTGCGTTATTTCTTAATCATCGTACGCGGGATCGTGCTCAAAGGAGTTGGCCTTCCTGCGCTCTGGCCGGAGGTCGTGGCATTGAGTATTTTTGCGTTCGTCGTCATGTCTGCCGCCGTCAGCCGTTTTCGCAGGAGCCTGGATTGATCGGGCCTTCGCCGGAGCAGGTCAGCTGCAAGGGTGCCATCCAGAGCACATGAAGATCGTGCGGAGTCGAAATCATGCATCCTGATCCACGTCGCATCTTACCTGTTGTGGGAATCCTGGTCATCCTGGGGCTGGCTGGGTATTCTCTCGTCTGGCCGGCGCTCAGCAAGAACGGCGATCTGGTGGTATCTGGCACGGTCGAGGCGACCGAAGTCCGGCTTGCCGCCGAGCTAGGGGGGCGTGTCGACGAAGTCTACGTTGCGGAGGGTGATCGTGTGGCAGCCAATCAAAATGTCGTCTCGGTGCAGCCCAGCACCAGCACACGCGGGTCGTCACACGAGCGCATCCGCACGCCGATTGATGGCGTCGTGCTCTATCGTTCGGTCGAACCAGGAGAGTTTGCAGCGCCCGGCGCGCCGCTGATCACTGTCGCCGATCTCGACCATCTGACGCTGATCGTCTATGTGCCCGAAGATCGCTATGGGCGGATCCTGCTCGGTGACAGCTTCCCGGTGACAGTCGACTCCTACCCGGCCGAGGTCTTCACCGGCACAGTCAGCCACATTGCCGATCGCGCGGAGTTCACACCGCGCAACGTGCA
>CAIRNL010000250.1 GCA_903879975.1 uncultured Chloroflexota bacterium
CGCACCCAGTGCCCAGGCCAGTAGGCTCAGGGCAATGTTGTCCAGCAGAAAAGCAACAAAACGGGCGAAGAAACCAGCACGAGCCATGAGCCAATCCTTTATGCCAGGTAATCGCGCAGCTTGCGGCTGCGCAGCGGATGACGTAGCTTGCGCAGGGCCTTGGCCTCGATCTGGCGCACGCGCTCGCGAGTGACGTTGAATTCTCTGCCTACATCTTCCAGCGTTCGAGTGACGCCATCCTCCAGCCCAAAACGCATGATCAATACCTTGCGCTCGCGCTCGCTCAGCCCGTCGAGAATCTCGCCCATCTGCTCCTTGAGCAACCGGCGGCTCGCCGAGTCCACCGGGCCAGGCAGCGTGTCATCCTCGATGAAGTCGCCCAAATAGCTGTTTTCCTCGGAGCCGACCGGGGTGTCGAGGCTCAGCGGTTCGTGGCTGAGCCGCTGGATGCGGCGCACTTTGGCCGCCGCACGCTCGACGCGACGCTCGACTTCCGGCTCCATCGCACGATGCTTGTTCAAGAATTCGCGCAGCGCCCGCACGTCAGCCGGCTCCAGGAATTCCATCTCGATCGCAATCTCCTCAAAAGTGGGTTCGCGGCCCAACTCCTGCTGCAGGCGGCGCTGCGTGCGCGCCTGCCGGTTGATCGTCTCCACCATGTGTACGGGGATGCGGATGGTACGCGCCTGGTCGGCGATCGCCCGGCTGATGGCCTGGCGAATCCACCAGGTGGCGTACGTGCTGAATTTGAAGCCCAGCGTGTGGTCAAATTTATCGACCGCGCGCAGCAGACCCAGGTTGCCCTCCTGGATCAGATCGAGGAAATTCAGCCCGCGCCCGATGTAGCGTTTGGCGACACTCACCACCAGGCGCAGGTTGCTCTGTGCCAGCTTGTTGTGGGCGATGCGCCCCTGCGCCACCTGCAGTTCCAACTCGTCCTTCCGGTCGAGTTCCTCGTCACTCAGCTCGGCTTCGCTGCGGCTGTGCAGCAACGTTTCGAGCTCCGCTTCGGCTTGCTCGCCCAGACGAATCTTCTCGGCCAGTTCCATTTCTTCCTCGGCAGCCAGCAGAGGATGTCGGCCGATATCGCGCAGGTACATGCGCACGGGGTCCAGGCTCTGGCCCACTTCCTGGACATCGGCGATCAACGATTCGATCGGGACGTACTTTTCCTGCTCGATCTCCTCTTCGAGTTTCGTATCTCGCTCGATCCGCGGGATGGGCGCTGCATCTTCCTCTGCCGTGTCGGGCTCTTCCTCGAAAAGGTCCTCCTCCTCCCGCTTCGGTTCGCCCAGGTGGATATACTCGTCCAGTTCGCTGTCGCTGCCACCCGACCGGCGCGGCAGCGGCACGATCACATCGAGCTCGTCTTCAGGTTCTTCGTTTTCTAGGGTAGGTTGGATTGGCTTCGCCATCGATTCCCTGGTTTGCCTCAATTGACACAATTACAGCTTGATTGCCTGTGGACGCGCATTTCTGCGAAACATTTCCTGGGGGATCACCACCGCCACGCGTTGCAGGTGTGCCAGTTCGCGCAGGTTCAGGTTGTTGACCCGGTCAAAGCTGCGCAACGATTCCTGATCTCCCTCACGCTGAAACTCATCCAGCAGATACTTGATGCGTGTGGTCTCGGCGCGCAGACGATCCTGCCGCATGCGCAACAACACCTTGACCGCATCCTCGCGCATGACCCCGACGTCTGGGCTGGGTAAGGTCGACGCATAGGCTGCCAGTCGAGCCAGCCGATCGTGCAGTTGCCCATCCAGCATATCCTGAAAAAGCTCAATGTCCCAAGGTTCATCCCCGCTGAGAAATTGCTTGAGTGCTCGGAATATCTCCTGATTCTCTACATGTTGCCAGTCCCCTGGCTGCACCGGCGCCAGATGATAGCGGTCGGTGACGCCGGCCAGCCAGACCAGCAGGTCGCTGTCCGCTAGCAGGTTCGCCAGCAGGTGATCTTCGCGATCATAGCGGCGGATCGCAGCCGCTGTTTCTTTGCGCGGGGCGGGCGCAGCATCGACCGCCGTTGCAGACGCGGTGGCGGCGTTGCGCCGGCGCGCCTCCATCCCTGCACGTTGGGTGCGGGCCGATGCCTGCACCCGGCTGCTTATCGTTATCTCGTCGACTTGCACCATCCGGCTCAGTTGCTGGATGTAGTGCTGCCGCTCGATTTCGTCGCCCAGTTCAGCGATCAGCGGGGTCAGTTCGGCGACAGCCTCGCCCTTGCCGCGGGCGCTGCTGAGATCGCTCTGGCGGGCAACGGCAGCGAAATAAAAATCGACCAGAGGCTGAGCGTCGGCGACAGTGCGTTCCCACTGCTGCCCTTCCTGGCGGATCACATCGTCTGGGTCGCGGCCTGCGGGCAACGTGGTGATGAACAGGTTCGCACCCAGGCGGTCTTCCAACTGAACGCGGCCGCCGGACGTGACGACCGGCTTGCGTACCCGCTCCAGCGCCTGGCGCGCCTGGTTCAACCCCCGGATCGTCGCCTGCTGGCCGGCATTGTCGGCATCTAACGCCAGCACGAAATTGCTGGTGTAGCGCTGGAGTTGCTGTAATTGCTCCGGCGTGAGCGCAGTCCCCATGCAGGCCACCACGTTCGCATACCCGAACTGGTGGGCGGCGATGACGTCCATGTAGCCTTCGACGATGACAACCTGGTCGTGCTCACGGATCGCACGGTGTGCCTGGTCGAGACCGTAGACGACGTGGCTTTTGTGAAAGAGTGGCGTTTCAGCCGTGTTCAGATACTTGGGCAGGCCGTCGTCGAGCACGCGCCCTCCAAACCCTATCACGCGCCCCTGTCGGTCACAAATGGGGTAGATCACCCGGTTGCGGAAGGCGTCGTAGGTGCTCTGGCGCTCTTCACTGCGTTTGACGAGCCCTGCTTCGACGATTGTCTCGAGCGCAAAGCCACGTTCGAGCAGGTGGTCGCGCAGGCCGCTCCAACTGTCGAGCGCATAGCCGAGCCGGAAGCGCACGCCTGTCGCTGCGTCGATTCCGCGCCGCTCCACATAGGCACGGGCGGCAGCCGCGCCGGCATGGTGAGTGAGAATGTGCTGGAAATAGTGGGCAGCCGCCTCGTTTGCCTCGAACAATCGCGTGCGCTGCTCGGCGCCGCTGTCCTGTTCGCCCGCGCTCAGGTCGATGCCCACCTGCTGGGCCAGCAGCTCCAACGCTTCACGAAAGGAGAGGTTTTCCTTGCGCATGACAAACGCAAAGACGTCGCCGCCGCTTCCACAGGCCCCGAAACAGTGCCAGGTGCCGGTGTGGGGAAAGACGACGAAGCTCGGCGTGCGCTCCGAGTGAAAGGGACACAGCCCTTTATACACGCTGCCGGCGCGTTTCAGCATCGTATAGCGTGAGATCCACTCGACGATATCGACCCGCTGTCTTACTTCGTCCGTGACGCTGCCAATCATACTCAATACGTGCTCCGTCGCCACGGCGGGGACTTGATTAGCCAGCCTGGGTATCTGTCATTATAACGTTTGTTCTATAGAGTGTCAAAGCGCTCGCCATGTATCCCATGGGCCTCCCCTGTCGTTGTGCGCAAGGAGGGCCTGCGCTGCTCAGGCGCCGGGCAGCCCATATTGGCGGGCCACCGCAGGGTAGATGCGCTCGGCAGCGGCAAACAGATCGATCAGTTGCATGGCCTTGAGCAGGTTCCCGCGCGTGCGAACCCGGCCGCTGAGAAACGCCTGCTGCGTGCTC
>CAIRNL010000251.1 GCA_903879975.1 uncultured Chloroflexota bacterium
CGCTTGCCGTCCGGCGTCTCAATGCCTTCGCGCCACTGTGAAAACAGCGCTTCTGTGTCACCCAATTCTGTGATCGCAAACGGAACAGCGTTGTCGAAGTCGCGCGGCGGCGAATCGATCACTCTGGTCACTTTCCAGTCACGGTGTGGGAAGATCATCCACCAACCGGATGTCTGGATATCAGCCCGATCACGAAATGAGGACACGAAAAGTCCAAACGTCGGGATCAACCACACGATACACAAGAACAGTAACGAGCTATTGATTGCCCAGAGTGTTCCCTTGCTCTGTCGTGTCCCATCCATCTTAGAATGCCTCCGTACGTCGGAACTGCCGCAGGTTATAAATCATGACTGGAATCACTGCCACCAACAGAATGACAGCAATGGCCGACCCGTAACCAAAATTGCGCGCAACAAAGTACTGGCGATAGAACTGCGTGCCAATGACTTCAGTCCCAAACTGGCCCCCAGTCATCACCCAAACGACATCGAAAACCTTCAGCGTAAAGATGATCACCGTGGTAGAAACAGTGATGATTGTTGCCCTGATCATCGGGACAATGACGCGGAAAAAGAGTTGAATTTCATTGGCGCCATCGACACGTGCCGCCTCCAGCACCTCACCAGGCAGCCCCTTGATCGCGGCCGAAAAGAGGACCATGGCATACCCTGTCTGGAGCCAGACCACGATGACGATCAAGAAGAGATTGTTCCAGGGAATAATTTCGACCCAGGCAGGCCACTGTTGAGGCTGTCCGCCCAGGGCAACGACAATTGCGTTCAGTAGGCCTATTTGTGGGGCGTCAGCTGGGCGATACTCATAAATGAAGTTCCAAATCACACTGGCACCGACAAAGGAAATCGCCATCGGCATGAAGACCAACGCCTTGGAGAGCCGCTCAGCCTTACTACGATCGGCCAACACAGCCACCAACAGGCCAAAGATGACTGAAAACGTGGCGCCAAACACCAACCATAACAGATTATTGCGAAACGCTTCTGACATCAGACGATCCGTAAAGATCGCAGCGTAGTTCTGCAGACCGATAAAATTCGTACTGGTGCGGTCGAGCAGACTCAGCCAAAACGTACGAAATGTTGGAATCGTCAAGTACCAGATCAAGATGGCAACTGCCGGTCCGACAAAGAGATAGGGCTGAAGCCGTGTCATCCAGGCACGCGGCAACTGCTCAATCAGCCAGTTCAGTACGGCGTACAATAGCGCCACACCGCCTACTCCCCAAACAATTGCTACGACTGCAACAAGCAGTTTCGGTGCATCACCGTCACGCAGAAACACAAATCCGGCATACAGCACGAGGAATGTCATCAATGAGACGGCAACAATCATGAACGTGCGTGTGATCCATGCGACCGTGCGCCCCCCCTTAGAGGGAAGTCTCTTCTCAGACTCGATACTCTGCATTGTTGCTCTATTCCTTTCAAGCCTCAGGGGAGCCAACGACGGCACGCCCATACACCAAGCAGTAAAACGGACTGCAGGTTGCCCACCCGGATGTTGGGTGGGCAACCTTTTCCAGCACTTGCTCGAGTACGCGACGGCGTAGAGGGATCAGCGATCAGAAATCTAGTTTCTCAACAGAGCAAACCAGCGGCTCACTGATGCCCAGCGGTGCTGGTGGGTCAGCCCTCATTCTGCGGCCTAGACAAACCAGGTTTCTGGGAGAAACCTGGTTTGTGAACTGAAAGAATCACTCCTGGACGAACTTCTACTAGGGAGAGCAATCGATCGTTACCTGGGCCAGGACGCGTCGATCTCCGCCGTCACCGTATCGAGGTCAGCGGCGCCGCTCACGTAGTCGGTCATACCCTTCCAGAAGGAGCCGGCACCCACTTCGCCCGGCATCAGATCGGAACCGTCAAAGCGGAAGCTTGTCGCTTGGGACGCCAGCTCGGCAATGCCACGCTCTAGGTCCTGCCCATACATGTCAGGGGTCGCGGTTTGGTGAGCTGCCAGAGCACCGCCGGATTCCAGCCATCCACCTGCGGACTGCGGAAGCGTGAAGTACTCCATCAACGCACGAACCTCAGGGCGGTCGTTGAACATGGCCATGATGTCGCCGGCAACCAGGAATGGCCTGCCGTACGCATCATCAACAGGCGGGAGGTAGAAGAAACTGTAGTCCACACCCGGCGTTACACCCTCCGGGAAGAAGGAGGTAATGAAATTGCCTTGCTTATGCATCCAACAGCGGGGCGGGTCCTCGAACATCGGCGCCGGGGAGTCACCAAAGTTCGTGCCCACAATCGAGTTGCGGCCACCCAGCACGAAGCTATCGTTGAACCAAATCTCACTCCACTTCTCGATGGCACCCTTCACCTCTGGAGAAGAGAAAGGCAATTCACCAGCGACCCACTTGTCGTAGTTCTCCAGCGACGTGGTGCGCAGCATCATTTCCTCAGTCCAGTCAGTCGCTGGCCAGCCGGTCGCCGCACCCGATTCGATCCCAATACACCACGGTGCATCACCGTCATCAACAATCAGCTGACTCAGCGCCATCAACTCGTCCCAGGTCTGAGGGATTTCGTAGCCAGCAGCGTCCCAGACAGCCTTCGGATACCAGACAAGGCTCTTGCCATTGTAGCGGTGCCAGACACCGGCCTGCACGGTGCCGTCCGGCCCATCCATGGTAGCCATATCCAGCCAGCTCTGGTTGTATTGCTGCTTCAGGTACTCCTCTGGGATGAAGCTGCTGACATCGACCACTTTGCCGTCGCTCACGAAACGGCCAAGCAGGCCTGGCTGCGGGAAGTCGGCGATATCTGGTGCATCGCCAGCATCGACGCGCACCGAAATCGATGCTTCAAACTCCTTGCCCCCGATATACTGAACATCGATACCGGTTGCCTCTTCGAAGGGTGCCATGGACTTATCAAAGCGTACAACGTCGGCATCCGCAAATGGGCCATCGACCGTCACCTTGGTGCCCGAGAACTCGCCAGCCATTGCGCGCTCCAGGAAACCACCGGGCACGGCAACCAATGCGGGGGACTCCATTGGCGCTTCTTCTGCGGCCTCTTCCGTCGGGGTTGCCGCAGCCTCAGCTGGGGCTTCCGTTGGGGC
>CAIRNL010000252.1 GCA_903879975.1 uncultured Chloroflexota bacterium
AACGCACGCAGTCTATATCCCACTTCCTTCGTGTCAGGCTTCACTGTCTCCCATCGCAAAATAGACAGTGTATGCCTCGTTGCGCACCTCGTGAAGGGGGATGAGACGAATATCATGTACCTGGCCGCGGGTACGGTAATCGCCGCGCCAGTGCTCGAACCAGAGGTTGTCGGCATACATCGTGTGCGCCTGCACCAACGAACCGTGGCAGCACCAAAAATCGTCAGTAGGCGTGCCCCAAATCTTCTCAGCGCCGGCGTGGAGCGGGAGAAAATAGGCGATCATGCCAGTATCAGGGTGCTGGTTGCCCCCGATGGCGTACATGTCCCATAATCCCATCAGAGTCTTGTGCAGCGTGTAGTGCGGTGCCCAGACGCGCTTGCCACGCGCTACCCACTCCAGATACTTCTCTGGGATAGAACCGACCCATTCGCCACCATTCTCCTGCTGGCAACGCGCCAGTTCTGAGATGATATAGTCAGCCTTCCCCTTGATTTCCTGATCCCCTGTGGCAGCCGCGAACATGGCCGCAGCAGAGAGCCAGTGACCGAGAAAATGGCCGCGTAACTGACAGGTAGGCGATTCCCATCCGCCGTGGATGTCGCCAACAACATAGCGCGGCCCCCACAGACCAGCCTCCATGTAGTGATTCTGGAGCAGGTTTTCGGTCCTGAGCGAGAGCATGTAACGGCGGTTGAGAGCGGCACGTTGCTGAAAAATACTGGGCAACAGCTTCACCGACCCGCGCCGTACTGGCCGCAGCGGATATTGCATAGTGACCTCATCTCCTCAGAGTTTCACGCAGTACGGAACCAGACGCGCATTTCACCCGGTGCGCGGTTGTCCCATGTTGCGTAGGGAACAGCAACGACATTCATGGCGGCGAGACCTGACGGCTGATTGCGGCGGTAGAGCGTGTGATTGTCCCACCCCTCCTCAGTAATCGCCTTTGCCGAACCGCGCAGCACAGCGACACCGCCGAGCAGATCGGGCTGGTACTCGACGGTGAAGTCAGCTACCTGCGCAGGGTCGAGCACAACACGATCAAGGCCGATCGCGCCGTTGTCGACACCTTCCATGCAAAAGACAACCGGCCCACGCTGAAGTGCCAGACGGCCCTGCATCTGACGAACATTCGGGTTGGCGTAAATGGCCTGCACCGGCATCGACAGGTCGAAATCGATGACGTCACCAGACTGCCACGTACGCGTAACGGCAACGTAGCCGCTGCCGGAAGGCGTAGTCTTCACAACAGCACCATTCACTTTGACCGACCACGCATCGCACCAGCCGGGGACACGCAGGTTGAGCGCAAAAGTCTGCGGCACATCCAATGTCAGCGCCAGCTGAATCGCACCGTCCCACGGATAATCGGAAGTGAGACGTACGTGCACGGGTTGGCCATCCACTACCACGTTGGCACTGTTCTGCGCGTAAAAGTGCACCCACAGGCCACCCTTGCTGGTAGAGTAGAGATAGTTGCCCAGGCTGGCCAGGATGCGTCCTACGTTGGGAGGACAGCAGGGACATTCAAACCAGGGCGTACGGTGATGCGAACCATCGCTGGCCAACGGATTGACGTAGAAAAAGCTGTCACCGGCTAGCGACACGCCGCTAATAAACCCGTTGTAGAGCGTCTGTTCGATGATGTCCGCATACTTGCCGTCGCCGGCAAACTGGAGTAGGCGGTGATTCCACATGATCAGGGCGATAGAGGCGCATGTCTCGGCGTAGGCAGTCTCGTCGGGCAGGTCGTAGTCTGTGGTGAAACCCTCATTGTGGCGTGACGGACCAATACCGCCGGTCAGATACATACGCTGGTAGACCAGGTTCTCCCATAGACGCTCGCAGACGGCCAACAGCGTTAGGTCGTCGTACTCATGTGCCAGGTCAGCCACGCCGGACATGAGGTACATGGCACGCACAGCATGGCCGACGACCTTGTCGTGCTCGCGGATAGGGGCGTGCGCCTGGCAGTACTCGTAGGTGCGTGCCCAGAACTTGCGCGGGTCATCGCCGCGCTCGACTGCTTCGATATCGTAATAATGCGGATTCTGCTGGCCACGCTCTTCGACCAAATATTGGGAGAGCGCAAGATAGCGCTCTTCACCCGTGGCGTGGTAAAGACGCACCAGAGCCAGCTCAATCTCCGGGTGTCCGCCGTAGCCACGGCGCTGCCCGGGATTGGGGCCAAACTCATGGTCAATGTGGTCGGCATAGCGCGCCAGTGCATTGAGCAACTTGGGCGAACCAGTAGCTTGGTGATGGGCGACGGCGGCTTCCATCAGATGGCCGGCACAGTACATCTCGTGCCAGTCGCGCAGGTTCTTCCAGCGCATCTCCGGCTGCGTGACCGTGAAATGTGTGTTGAGGTAGCCGTCAGCCTGCTGGGCGCTGATAATCTTGTCGACAACCTGATCGACCAACGCGGCAAGCTCCGGGTCAGGATGGGTGATCAGCGAATAAGAGGCCGCCTCTAGCCACTTGGCAGGGTCCGAGTCACCGAAGATCAGCACGATGGGCGACGGCACCTGACGTTCAAAATGGAGGTCGAAGGCACCAATACGACCCGTGTCGACCAGCATCTGGTACATGTGCGGGATGGAGACGCGGCGGTTGATCTCCTGGCGCTGTGCCCAGAAGGGATCGTCGAGCGTGACGTTAGAGAACAGGACGGGCGTGAGTTGGCGTTTGGCGGAAATTGCAGTCATGGTTGGTAGCCCCGATCGTGTAGAGGTTGCCTGTTGAAGTCCAGGCAACCTCAATAGTATGAAAGCTGACAATGGTGAAGCTTAGATTGTCTGCTCATTATACCGCTGTCGAACTTGGGCTATCGAAACTGCACGCTGCCCACCCAGGCGAGCAGGCGCCGACTCAATCACAGGGGCCGGCTCGCCGGCCGCCACCATCCGCGCCACGAGGCGATCGCGCAGTTCATCGGCTATGCTGCGGAACGCGTCGACGCCGGCAAGATTCTCCAGTTCGCAGGGATCAGCATGCAGATCGTAGAGCGACTCCTCCACGTAGCGCTCGGCGCCGGCGTCACGCCAGCCGACGCGATCCGGCGCGTTGACGCAATACTTCCAGCGGTGGGTCCGAATGGCGCGCGCAACCTGCGATTCGCTGATCTGGACGAAGACCTCCTCCGGCCAATCCCCGTTTTCGCGGCGAACTAGCGGCAGGATCGAACGTCCCTCCATCGCAGCCGGGATCGGCAAGCCAGCGGCGTCCAGCAGCGTGGGCGGCAGATCGACCAGGCTCACCAGCTCTGAGATCTGCCCACCGCCGTCGAAGCCAGGCCCGCTAAGAACCGTCGGTACCCGAATGGACGATTCATGACACGATCGTTTGTATTCGGAGTTGCGTGTCTTGAAATGACAGCCATGATCCGAGGTGAAAAGCACGATGGTGTTATCCAGCATGTCCAGGCTGCGCAGGGCGTCGAGCAGGCGCCCCAGCGCCTCGTCGAGCCGCTTGACCATGCCGTAATAGCCGCCCAGATGCTGCGGGGATGAGCCGCGCAGGGCCACCAGGTCCGGCGGCGTCCAGCGATCCGTGTACTGCTCGCGATAGCCGACCGGCGGCGGGTAATCGTCAAGATGGTTCTGGTGATGAGGCTCCAGGTAGGAGATGAAGAGAAAGAACGGGTCCTGCTGATGGCTGCCGACATAGCGGATGGCGGCATCGGTCAGCGCATCGACGCGGTAGCCCGGCAATTTCACAGGCTGGCTCTCCGTATTGTAGACGACCGTATCATACACATCCGAGGTGAACTCCAGCGTGTTGGCGGCGAGCCAGAAGTCGTAGCCGCCGCGCTGCTCGACAGGGGTCGGATCGGCAGCCGCTAGGTGCCACTTGCCAATGTATCCCGTTGTATAGCCACCAGCGCCAAAGCACTTTGCCAGCGTCTCCATGGACGGATCGAGCACGATCCCGTTGCGGAAGACGCCCGTGTTGGTGGCGTAGCGGCCCGTCTGCAAGCACGAGCGCGCCGGGCCGCAGACCGGCTGGCAGGTGAAAGAATAGTGCACGTCGGTGCCGGTGCGCGCCATGCGGTCAAAATTGGGCGTCAGACCCAGTGGGTTGCCATGCACGCCGGTTGTGTCCCAGCGCTGCTGGTCGGTGAAGAGCACGATGACGTTTGGTTTGCGAGGCTCTGCCATAAGGCTTCCTTTCGAACGATTGTTGGCTGGCGATTTAACGCTCTGATACGGCAGTCGTAGCGCGTCAAGCGCCACGGACAATAGAAGACGCCCGAACTTGACTGGTGAATCAGCAAGTCCGGGCGTTCAGTACGCACGCGTGCTACCGGCGATCAGCTTTGCGCAAAGAGCGGGTCGGACTCCTGCTTGATGCGCGCGCCCACAGTGGCGGCGTCCTCGGTACCGCTCCACAGCAGGTCCATGTTGGGCGTGTAGATGCGCTGCGTGATCTCCGGCCAGTTGACATGCACCGGGTCGCGCACGACAAACTCCTGTGCCTGGGCAAAGCCCTTGGCATTCTTGGGCGGCAGATTCGGATCGAGGAATGCCTCCGAGGTCACCACGGAGACGCGCGAGGGCGTTGTGGCGCCGACCGATACCTCGTCCAGTTCCGCCTCGACGCTGGTGATGTGCTTGAGGAAGCCCCACGCCTCTTGCGGATGCTTGGTGCCCGCACCCGATGCCCAGCCGGTGCCGCCACCACCCGTGCCGCGCCGTGCCGCCTTGCCGATGGGAATGGTGCCAACGTCCCAGCGGAAGGCTTCGATCGGACGGAATTGGTTCACCGCAGACGGGTTAGTCAGCATGACGGCGACCCGACCGGTCGAGAAGAGTTCGACGCCGCCTAGTTCCGATTCCAGATCCGGCCGCGGCGACACTTCGTGCTTGTACATCAGGTCCTGCAAGAATTGCAGCGCCTCGACGGTCGCTTCGTCGGCCATGGCCGAATCGGTGGCAACGCCTGAATCGTCCTTATGTACCAGTGCGCCGCCATTCGAGTAGACCCACGATGCCCACGGTCGCTGACCGCGATTGACCAGGAAACCCCACTGCGTCACACGGTCGCCCTCGCGCTTGACCAGGCGCTGCAACATATCGAGGAAGACTTCGAACGTGAAACTGGTATCTTCCCAGTCCACCGGCGGCGGTTCGACGCCGGCTTCCTCGAAGATGTCGACGTTGTAGAAGAGGTTCTGATTGCCGTAGTCGCGCGGCAGGGCAAAGGTTCTGCCGTCCCACTGGTAGAGCTTGATAGCATCCGGGCGGAAGTCAGAGAGATCGTAGTCATCGGCCGCGATGTAATCGTCCAGTTGCAGGTGAATCGACTTCTGCGCAACGGTGATGATCGGGGTTATCTCCTGCAGATAGCGGTAGATATCCGGCGGCGTACCGGCTGCAAAGAGCGTCTGAATCTTGGTGTTGTAGTCGGCATTGGCCGTCGGCTGGTGCTGGACCGTGACGCCGGGATTCTGCTCCGAGAATTCCTGGGCCCACTTATCGCGCACCTTGACGTGCCCCTCGTTGATGATGTCACAGACGAAGGTCAGCGTCACTGCCTCGCCTGCAGGCGCTGCAGCGCCCTGCTCGCCGCCCGGCGCCGGCTGGACGGCCGGAGCGCATGCGGCGAGCCCGCCCACGACGAAGGCTGTAATGGCGCTATTGCGCAGGAAATCGCGACGACTCAGTTTCTGTTCTGGCATGGTCTCCTCCGGTGAATTCGATACTAAAACATAGGTTGGATTGTAACTGCTCGGTGACAACAACAAACTGGCGTATCCAGGCCACGAATCACGCTTTGACGCCCGTGAATACGATTCCCTGGATGAAGTGGCGTTGCGTGACAAAGAATAGAATGATGACCGGCAGCATGCTGAGCAGCGATGCTGCCATCAACAGGTTCCAGCTTGTGCTTGCTTCTCCCTGGAACATGCGCAGTCCCAGCGCCAGCGTGAAGAGATCCGGGGTGTGCAGGTAGATCAACGGCAGCAGGAACTCGTTCCAGGTATTGTTGAAAACAAAGATGACGACAATGAGGATGGCCGGCTTGGCGAGCGGCATGATGATACGCCAGTAGAGGCCGAAGTCCGAGCAGCCGTCGATACGCGCGGCGTCGTCGAGTTCGCGCGGGATGGCAAGCAGATATTGGCGGACGAGGAAGGTCAGATAGGGGCCACCAAAGAAGGTCGGCACGATCAGCGGCAGGAATGTGTCGATCCAGCCCAGCCACTTGAACATGATGAACTGCGGGATCAGCGTAATGTGCGGTGGCAGCATCATGGTCGCTAGCATGACGATGAACATGACATCCCGCCCCCACCAGCGCAGCCGCGCAAAGGAGAAAGCAACCAGCGTGATCGAAATCACCTTGCCCACGATGCTGATGGCCGTGATGAGCACCGTATTCCACAAGTACAGAAAGAAGGGGATCGCCGTGACCGCACGGTAATAATTGCTCCACATGATCTCGTTTGGAATCCACGTGGGCGGGAAGAGATAGACCTCTCCGGGCGACTTGAGCGACGTCGAAATCGTCCAGACCAGTGGGATAAACATGAGCACGACACCGGCCAGCAGCACCAGGTGGATGGCCGTCTTCTGGAGCAAGGTCCGCTGGCGCCTGGTCATGCGCGGTTCCGAGCGGGCAGGGGTGCGCATCGTGTTGTTGGCAGCCGTCATCGATTCTTATCCTTTGCGATCGTCGCCTTCGTAATAGACCCAGTAGCGTGACGAACGCTGCACAATCAGCGTCAGCACGAGGATGTAAATGAACAGAACCCACGCCAGTGCGCTGGCGTAGCCCATACGGAAGTACTCGAAGGCGTTACGATAGATGTAGAGCAGGTAGAAGAGCGTCGCGTTATTGGGGCCGCCGGAGGTCATAATAAAGGCCTGGGTAAAGACTTGCAGCGCCGCAATGAAGCCTGTGACCAGGGTGAAAAAGAGAACCGGCGTCATCATGGGCAGGGTAATGTTCCAGAAGCGCACCCAACTCGACGCGCCGTCGACCTCAGCCGCCTCGTAGAGATCGGTCGGGATACCCTGCAATCCGGCCAGATAGATGATCGTCCCGGCGCCGACGCCCCACAAACTCATCAAGACCAACGACGGCAGCGCCCACTGCGGATCGCCCAGCCAACTCGGACCCCGTATCCCAATGTTGGCCAGCATGGCGTTGAACAGGCCAAACTCGGTCGAAAAGAGCCAGCGCCACAGGAGGGCTACTGCCACGCCTGACAGAACCGACGGAAGATAAAACGCCGTACGATAGAAACGTAACATTCGGATGTTGGCATTGAGAAGGAGCGCCAAGCCCAATCCGAGGGCGATCTGGAGAGGAACACTGACAAGCGCATACGTTGTCGTGACCTGCAATGACTTCCAAACCAGATTGTCATTGAACATCGTGACGAAATTCTGCGCGCCTACATAGGTTGGGTCCGTGATGAGATCCCAGTTGGTAAACGCCATCACCAACGAGGCTAGCATCGGCCCGACTGTCCACAGGATAAAGCCGATGATCCACGGCGACGCGAAGACCCAGCCGCTGATATTACGCCTGAACGCACGCCCAACCCGCGCACGTCGGTGTTGGACGGTTCCAGATTGTGGAGCTGACGTGACGGCAGTCAAGAAACCTCCATTTATCCCAATGCAACACTCTGGTACAAACGACAGCAAGATACCGAACGCTCTGTTCTGCCCAGAACAGGTTCAACCGCTTCCTGACAATTCATTTTTCGCGCATGAAAGAACGTGTTACACTCTGAACCATCCTAGCACAGAGTAAAGTAGTTGTTGTGCCGGATTTGTGCCAATCTGTGCCGAACACCGATTCAATGACCGAAACCTTGATCGATTCCACAATGGAGGAAGACTCCGCCGAATTTTCGCGGGCAGTTCGTTCTGCCCTGTCGCATTTGTATGACAATGCCTATTTGCAGACTCATCCCCTGACTGTCATGTGGACCGCTGGCAGCTACGGCGACAGGCTGAGCCAGGCGCAGGATCTGCGACGCTCGTTGCTAGATTGTATCGAACGGCTGCGACCCCACGCGACCGCGCCCGGCGACGCAGCCCGTGTCTATGCTGTGCTCAGCTACCGCTGCATCAACGGGCTAACCATCGAGGAGATCGAGCAGAAGCTGGGGTTGAGCCGGCGCCAGGTCTATCGCGAATTGACCAAGGGCATCAATGCCGTGGCCGAGCAACTGCTCGATCTGCTGGAAGCGCGTGGCGCCAGGACACAGCAGGTGCCCAGCGAAACGACACCTGTCACATCACGGCGCGAACTGGCCGAAGTCGAACTGGAGCGCCTGACGAAGGCAGTGCAACTCGATGCAGTGCTCCTGCCCACCGTCGTGGAGGGCGTCTGCCGGCTGCTGGTTGCCCGCCTCGAGCAGCGCAGCATGGCCGTCGACATTGCCCTGCCCGGCTCCGTACCGCCCGTGCTGGCCGACCGCACCCTGCTGCGCCAGGCGTTGCTCAACCTGCTCAGCTATGGCCTGGACGTGCTGCCCAATGGCGCGACGTTGCAGGTATCGGCCGGTGAGGCAGAGGGGGTCGTGCGCGTGACGGTGCGCCGGAACCTCGCTGCCATCGCTCAATCGGGCGGCCATGCAACTCCACCACAGCGGCGTGAGGGTGTGACGTTGCAGGTGGCACAATCGCTCATTGCGGCGCAAAATGGCCGGCTCGTGCTCGAAGAATCTGCCGACGATTGGTCGGCAGAGATTCTGCTGCCCACGGCGCAGACACCGACGATCCTGCTCATCGACGACAACCAGGCGCTCATCGACCTCTTCCAGCGCTATCTGGCAGGCCATCGGGTCGTCGTGCACGGTACCACCAGCGGCACCGCAGCGCTGAGACTGGTGCGCCAGGCTGCCCCGCAGGCGATTGTACTGGATGTGATGATGCCACATCAGGATGGCTGGGAGATTCTGCAGGCACTACGGCAGGAGCAAGCCTGTGCAACTGTCCCCATCATTGTCTGCTCGGTGCTGCGCGAGCATGACCTTGCACTTTCCTTGGGTGCCAATGACACCCTTGTCAAACCCGTCAACCAGTCAGCGCTGCTAGCCGTGCTGCGGCGTTGGTTGGGGACACTACACCCGGCCGAGCCATTGCCGCCAGTGTGGTATCGAGAAGCCCAAGCAGTTCACTCAACGCAAACCCCTGCTCGCGCTGAATCGTAATCCCCCCATGGATCGCCGCGTTCTCCTGCTCGACACTGCGCACTGATACGACGACAATCGGTATATCGGCCAGCTCCGGCTCACCTGCCAATGTATCGATAAACTGCTCGCCGCTGATTCCTGGCATCTGCAGATCGACAAAGACTATGTCGGGGGGATGCGAACGTGCCACCGCCAGTCCTTCTTTGCCGTCGTACGCTTCCAGCACCTGGATCTCCGTAACCAGAGAGCGCAGCATGCGGCCAATGAGACGCACAATATGCGGGTCGTCGTCGATGACCAGCACCGTGCGCGGCCGCACGCCAAGACGTTGCAGCACATAGGCCACGTCGTCGCGCGTCACTGGCTTGGGCAGGAAATCGCTGGCCCCAAGCATAGCGCCGACATGGTGGACGCTTGGCAGCGGAGCGACGAGAACCGGCAACGTCACCGGCATACCGCCCGCCAGAACCCTCTCCCACTCCCCCAGCAACTCTTGGTCCACCAGCACAGTATCCGGCAGGTACTCAGTCAGCAGCACGCGCGCCCGGCTGGCGTCCTCCGCAAAAACGAAATCACAGCGATCGATGTGGCGACGCAGGAGTCCAACGACACGCGGGTCATCGTGAATGACCAGGACAACCGAGCGCCCACGCTCGTCAGTGAGCGGACGCGAGAGACGAATCCTGCCAAGCGGCATGTTTGTGACCTGGGCCGGCAGTGGCAGTGTAAAACCGACGGTCGTCCCCTGTCCCGGCTCGCTCTCAATCCACATGCGCCCGTGATGCAGGTCGACAAACTTTTTGCTGACAGCCAGACCTAGCCCACTGCCGTGGGTCAGTTCCTCCTCGTCGAGACGGTCGAATGCTTCAAAGGCACGCGCAAGTTTGTCCGGCGCAATGCCGCGACCACTGTCCTGCACCAGGACAGTGACTTCTTCGGCGCTGCACATGGTACTGATGGCCACCGTGCCTTGCTCAGTGTAGCGCATAGCATTCGTCAGTAGGTTGAGCAGTACCTGGCGAATGCGGATGCGATCCAGATCGACTGCCAGGGGTGTGTCTGGCACCTCGACGCGCAGCAGAAGTCGGCGCGCATCGGCCAGCCCGCGCACGATATCGGCCGCCTCCTGAATCAACTCGCCCAGTTCAGTGCGCTCTTTGTGGATGGCCATACGTCCCGATTCAATCTGAGAAAGGTCGAGCACGTCGTTGATCAGATCGAGTAAATGGCGCGAACTGCGGTAGATAGCCACCATGTCACCGCGGTACTCACCGGGCAGCAGTTTTCCACCGTAGCTTTCGGGCGCAGTCGTCATCATCTCGCTGAAGCCCACAATGAGATTCAAAGGAGTGCGCAATTCGTGACTCACATTGGCGACAAATTCAGATTTGAACCGATAGGCCCTCTCTGCTGCCTCCTGCGCGAAAACTAGCGCGCGGTTGCTGCGCTCCAGGCGGGAGAGGGCGAGATCAAGGCTGTGCAGCACTTTCTGCAACTCGAAGCGGTGCTCACGGGCTTCCTCGGCGCTGTGCTGGGCGCGTTCGGTCATGTCGAGCGCCCACTCCAGCGCAGTAAACAGGCGGCGCGTGCTCAGCCAGGAGGCCAACGCGGCGAGCAATGTCAACAATACCGGGAGCAGCAT
>CAIRNL010000253.1 GCA_903879975.1 uncultured Chloroflexota bacterium
CCACGCGGATGCTGTCGCCTGTCCATGACCAACCCTGACCCGGCCGACCCATGACCCGACTCAGCGGCGAGCAGATCCACGAGTTCACCGAGGCGTTGCTTGACGCCTATCTGACTCACAACGACCTGCGCATGCTGGCGCACTGCAGATTGTATCGAGGAAAGGAGAACGGGAAAGGTCCTCTCGGTTTGCCGGACGCTACCAGATGATGCGCGAACTGGGCAGAGTCGCCTTCGGCGCAGTCTACCTGGCGCAGGACGAGCGGCTCAACCATCGTGCGGTGGCAGTGAAAGTGCTGCACCCGCAGCTGACCGTGGATGCGGAGACGCTGCATCTGTTCGATCGGGAAGCTGGCGCCAGCCCCTCTTCTTCTCTGCTGGTGAAGTCGGCCAAATGCACTGAGAAACTGACAGCGGATTACTTCTTCGTGTAAAGGTGTATCGACATGGTTTTTCGTTACCTGATGGCTGTTCTGGGTGTGCTGGCGTTTTTAGGCTGTGCACCGGAGGGCTACACGGTCGTGCGCGGGGCTGCGGAAGCCGGCCCGCCTGACGAGGTGATGATCGAGATGACGACTGAGCGCGTCTACAACTGTGGAGAAGGTGGCGACACTGTCGTCCAGACCCCTGCAGCATTCAGCATGATTGCTGATTCGGTACAGTGGGACCTGGGCCTCGAGCTGGGCGTAAGCCGGGATCTGGCGCTGGTGGCGTTGGAGGGCGAGCTGGCTGCCAGATATGGGGCCGAGTACAAGGTGAGCACACAGATCGGCACTGGCTGGGAACTGCCTGCCCGTCCTGGCGAGTGGCTCGAATATACCCTGCGCTGGAGTGAAGTGTGGCAGCTGGGCAATGTCGTGCTGCGTAGCAGCGGGGCTGAAGAGACGGTGGCCTACCGCTATCGCAAGGCGATCAAGAGCGAAATCGTTGGCAAGCGGCTGCTTGGCTGTCCAGCGTCAGTTGCGACGCCGGCTGTCACGGCTACGGTACCCCTCACGCCGCAGGTGCAGGTCGTCGGCTACGGCTATCCGCCGGCGACGATGACGAACGCTGGGCAGCGACGTGCTGCTGCGCTGCGGGCAGCGGAACTGGACGCCAAACGCAAGCTTGCCGAATGGCTGACCGGCGCCGAGATCGAGGCGGTCACAGTGATCGAGGCAAGCACCGTGATGACGGACGAGGTTCGTATGACTGTCCAGGCGCACCTGCGTGGGGTGACGATCCTGCACCAGACCTACAGCGCAGCGAGCGGGCAGGCTGAGGTGACGCTGGCACCGGTGACTGTCCAGGAGTAAAGGAGTCTTTTTGTATGGCAGAACGATTGCTGCGCTGCTTTTCTGCAGCAAAGCCACCCACTGGCGTGCACCGTGCGCTGGCAGGACTGTGTGCGCTGATCGGCATGTTCTGTGGCCTGGTGGCCTGGACCGAGCCTGTCGCCGCCCAGGAGAAGGTCGTGCGGGAGGAGGAACTGGTTCGCTGCATCGGGCCGGACGCCTATGTCGATGTGGGGGATGCCAAGGAAAAGCTGCTGGCGACAGTGAAGCGTGCGGCTGTCACAAATTTTTACGGCGAGTACATCAGCGCTGAGACAACGGTCACGGATTCTGTGTTGACGCGCGACGAGGTGAATGTCGCCGTGCAGGGTCTGGTGCGGATTGAAGGCGATCCTGCTTATTACAATTCGACGGAGGATTTGGGACAAATCTGCGTGCGCGCCCGTGCCTACGTGACCGAGGGTGATCTGCAACTTTTCGATCTTCAGCCGGCCCGGGCGGAACGGAGATGTGACAGTGGTGAGGGAACGCCGGAAGAAAGGCGGCAGGAGGTTCAAGACCGGCTGCGCAACGCTGCGCTGGTGGCCTACGATGGTCGGCTGGGCGATGTCGACGAGGGGCGTCGGCTGGCGTTGCTGCGCGAAGTGGAGTTTGTTGAGGCGGGTTTTCAGCCGGACACGGGTGCTTACTGTGCGAGTCTGGAGAGCAGAGTCATGCCCTTCGAGGTATATGCATTGCTCGGTGTGGCGCCGCCTCCGCCCAAGCTTGTGCCGACGCCTCTGCCTGTGACTCCGCTGCGTATTCTGGGGGTGACGCCTGCGGGTGTTCTGGAGGTGGGCGAACTGCTGACGGTGCGCGGCAGTGCGCCGCCGGAGACACAGATCGAAGTGTTGGCCAGCGGTGCGCCGCTCGGTGTGACGACGAGCGCGGCCGACGGCGCCTGGCAGGTCGAGATTCCCTTCAACACGGCGGGCACCTACCGGTTGACCACACGCATGTATCTGGCCGATGGCACAGTGCGGCCGGGCAGCCGTGACGTGCTGATTCGGGTAGTTGTGCCGACGCCGACCCATACACCGACTGCGACGGCAACTCCATCTGCGACAAGCATGTCGGCTTCCCCTATTGTGGAGGTAGTGTCAGAACGGCTCAATGTGCGGGCCGGTCCTGGTACGGGGTACGCCATTTTGCAGAATGTCTCACGTGGCGCACGGTTGAGTGTGACTGGAAAGATCGAAAATTGTGCCTGGCTGCAGGTGAGTCTGAATGGCGGACAGGCGTGGGTGTCAGGTGATTCACGGTACACCCGGCTCTCTGTGGCGTGCCAAAGTGTGGCGCTCAAACCAGCACCGTCACTGCCTGTAGCCTCTTCTGGCACAGATCGGGCCGAAGAGATCCTGATCCCCGCGGGCGAGTTCGTGATGGGCAGCCCTGACGGCGAAGGCGACGACGACGAGCGTCCCCAGCATAAGGTCTATCTGGACGGCTACTATATCGACAAGTACGAGGTGACCA
>CAIRNL010000254.1 GCA_903879975.1 uncultured Chloroflexota bacterium
GGTTCGCCGGCCAGCGCGGCGGGGTGGCTGCAAGCCATGCAGGGTGAGAGGAACCGCTCTTTTCATTCTCGCGCCTGGAATTGGAAGAATCAATCAATGCAGGGACTATCGATTGGCGCCGGTCGCCACGCCATACTCAAATGCCTTCCAAAGCATGGAATAGCGCCCATTGCGCGTCAGCAGATCAGCGTGATCGCCCATCTCCGTGATCCCCTCACCATCGAGCACGATGATACGGTCCGCGCGCGCAGCCGTGCTCAAGCGATGGGCAATCAGCAGCGTGGTACGCCCTTTGGACAGCTCTTCCAACGCCTGCTGGATGGCAATTTCAGTCTCGGTATCAAGCGCCGACGTAGCTTCGTCGAGGATCAGGATCGGCGGGTTCTTGAGAAACATGCGGGCAATGGCGACACGCTGCTTCTGCCCCCCGGAGAGACGAACGCCCCGCTCGCCGATGAGTGTATCCATGCCGTCAGGCAGGCTGCGGATGAACTCTGCCAACTGAGCGCGGCGGGCAGCGGCCCACAGTTCCTCGGAGTTGGCATCGAGTTTGCCATAGGCGATATTCTCGCCGATGGTTCCGGCAAAGAGGAAAACGTCCTGCTGCACGATACCGATCTGTCGGCGCAACGATGTCTGCGTCATGGCGCGCACGTCGATACCGTCGATGGTGACGCGGCCGGCGCCCACCTCGTAGAAACGCGGCAGCAGGCTGCACAGCGTCGATTTGCCGGCGCCCGATGGGCCGACAAAGGCTACAGTCTCGCCGGCAGCGATGGAAAGGTTGATACTACGCAAAACTTTGCGATTCTGGTCGTAGCCAAAGGCTACATCCTCGTAGCGGATAGCGCCGGTGAGTTGTTCGACTGCGATTGCATCCGGCGCGTCCTGGATGTCCGGTTCGGTCGCCAGGATCTCCAGATAGCGCTTGAAGCCGGCGATGCCCTTGGGGTAGCTCTCGATGACAGCGTTGATCTTCTCGATAGGCCGGAAGAAGACATTGGTCAGCAGTAAAAACGCCACAAACTCGCCGTAAGTCAACGAACCTTGGATCACGAACCAGGTGCCACACACCATGACAAAGAGCGAGACGAAGCGCATGAGCATATAGCTGAGCGAGAGGCTGAAAGCCATGAGTTTGTAGGCCGTCAGCTTCGTCTCGCGGTAGCGCATGTTGTCGGCGGCAAAGAGATACATCTCATAGGCTTCATTGGCGAAGGCCTTGACAACACGGATGCCGCCCACTGCCTCCTCGATGCGCGCGTTGAACTGGGCGACATCAGAGAAGAGCTGGCGGTAGGTGCGCGTCATCTTGCCGCTGAAATACATGGCGGTCCAGATGATGGCCGGAATGACCAGAAAACTCAAGAGCGTCAGTTCCAGGTTGATGTAGCCCATCAGGCCAAACGCACCAATGAGTGTCATCACCGCAATAAAGATGTCCTCCGGCCCATGGTGGGCGATCTCCCCGATGTCCTGTAGGTCGTTGGTGATGCGGGCAACCATGTGGCCGGTCTTAGTGCTGTCGAAGAAGCGGAAGGAGAGCTTCTGCAGATGCTCGAAGACCGTGCGCCGCATGTCCGTCTCGATGTTGATACCGAGCATGTGCCCCCAATAAGTGACGATGTACTGCAGCGCAGTGTTGAGCACATAGACGGCCAGCAGGGCACCTGCAGCCAGGAGAATCCAACCCCAGTCCTGGCTGGGCAACAGCTGATCGACAAACTGGTTGACAGCGAACGGAAAGCCCAGTTCGAGCAGTCCTACGGCGAGAGCGCAGCCGAAGTCAAGAAAGAAGAGGTGGCGGTAGGGACGGTAGTAGGCTGCGAATTGGCGGAGCATGGATGCTTTTCTCCAGGATGAAGCAGATGAGTGACGCGGGTGCAGAATCTGATTGCAAGCTATCAGAATACAAGGCGCAGCGGTTTCGTCACAATTGCGAGGGAATGGCGCAGTGTAGACGGCACCACGCCCTCAGCCTTGTGTACCGCCAACCGCCCTTCATCGGCCATGAGGTGCCTACCGCGTTGGCGAGACACCTGGATGTCTCGGCTTCGGAGTACACCGTACGAGCAGCACGCTCCAAACCGGGTGGAGTGTTCAATTTCCCCATTCCAGGCATAGCAAATCAGCTCAAACGAGAGTGACACCCTATTCAAATGCCTCCCACAAGCGCTACATTCGGGGCTACCTCCTCCCCATTGACACCACGCCCGCGCCATGTTATTCTTGCGGCAGTGGTCTAGACCTCTGTACCGATTGCGCCGACATGATCGACAAAAACAGTCCGATTCCGCGCTACTACCAGATCGCCGAGTTCATCAAAGAGCAGATCGCTGCAGGCGAACTGACTGATGGGGCACGGTTACCCTCCGAACGCGAGATGAGCGATCTATTGGGTGTCAGCCGCATGACTGTGCGCCAGGCACTCACCTATTTGCAAAGCGATGGGCTGATTGAGGTGCACCAGGGTGTTGGGGCGTTCGTGGCCTCGCCTAAGCAGACCTACGACGTTTTCCAGTTGCTCGGCTTCTCCGAAGCGATCGCCCGGCGCGGGGAGCGCGTCGAGTCCGTGGTGCTGGAGCAGGGCAAGATGCAGGCGCCGGTGCAGGTGGCACAGCAACTGGCACTGAAGCGGGGCGAGCCAGTGTTGAAGGTCATGCGCCTGCGCAAGGTCAACAGTGAGCCGGTGCTGCTCGAGACCAGCTACGTGCCTGCGGCACTGTGCGCAGGGATAGAGAACAGCGACTTTGCCACGAGTTCGCTCTACGCCCTGCTCGAACAACGGTACGGTATCCAACTGCAACGCGCCCAGCAGACCGTGGAGTGCGTTGTTGCCAACGAGTATGAACAGGCGCTTTTCGGCCTTCGAGCAGGCACCGCCATGCTCCTGCTCGAAGGCGTCACCTACGGCAGGCACGACCTGCCGGTCGAGTACTTCAAAGCGATCTATCGCGGCGATCGCTGCAAGTTTCACCTGGAAAGCTGGCGCAATCACGGCGGCGTAGCCACTGCCAGCGCCCAGCGTGTCAGTGTCATCGTCGGCTGACCGTAGTCGGGGTTCGCGGCCCATGGGGGAGAAGCAGAGGATCGCAGCGTAGAATAGAAGGCAATTGCGAGACGGATCGAGCACACCCTTCCTCACGGCAGGGTCGGTGCGGCATAACTACAAGAAAGTGAAGCCAGTGAGGTTCATATGACGGACGCAGTGCGCATTGGCGTGGTGGGGTGTGGCAGTGTGATGCAACACTCCTATTCACGCCAGATCAACAATCTCAAACAGCGCGGTCAGGTGGAAACGGTGGTCGCATGCGACGTAAAAGCAGAACGCAGAGCTATCGTGACTGGCGCGGATTATGGCTATCAGCGCTTCACAACCGACTTTGAAGAGGTGGTGACCGCCGCAGACGTCGACCTGGTGCTCGTCACCACCTCCATGCGCGAGCATGCCATGGTCACGCGCGCCGCGCTGGAAGCCGGCAAGCATGTACTGGTCGAAAAGCCCATGGCCACCACGCTAGAAGAGGCTGCGGCACTGGTGGAAGTGGCGCGCACGAGCAAGGGCTACTTGGTGCCGGCGCCGCATGTGCTGCTCAGCCCGACCTATCAGAAGATGTGGCGCCACATCCACGCCGGCGACATCGGCACCCCTTACCTGGCGCGTGCCTTCTATGGCTGGGCCGGGCCCAACTGGGGCAAGTGGTTCTATGAACTAGGCGGCGGTTCCCTGTTCGACCTGGGCGTCTACAACATTGTGAGTCTGACCGGCTTCCTGGGGCCGGCTAAACGGGTCTCAGGATTCGTGGGCACAGCGATCCCGGAGCGGTTAGTCGAGGGCGAGATGATGCAAGTACAGACTGACGACAACGTCCAGCTCTGCATCGAGTTTGCCAACAACTGCTACGGTGTGGTAACAACCGGCTTCACTATCCAGCAATATCGCAACGCGGCGATTGAAATCTACGGCAGCAAGGGCACCATCCAAATGCTGGGTGACGACTGGGATCCGGAGGGCTATGAACTGTGGCAGAATGAGGTCGGTGCGTGGAAACTCTACCCGGAGAGCGACCCCAACTGGCCGTGGACCGACGGCATCAACCACTTGGTTCACTGTATCCGCACCGGCCAACGGCCAATTCACGACCCGGCACACGCCTATCATGTCATCGAGATCATCGAGAAGGCGCGACTGCTCGGCAAGACCGGTACGATCCAAAGTATCGAAAGCACATTCACACCCCACAGCTTTGCGCCGGCCAGCGCCGACGAAGCTGCCCACCTGAAACACGATCGCACGAACTGACCCGCCTGGCACTGCCGGGCAGTAGCTTGGCCAAAGGAGCAAATCGAGCAGCGGTATGGCATATAAACCGTCGCCACGACCCAATTACGACGAACCGACTCCCCTGCGCCACGATGCAGTTGCGCGCCATCTCTGGGGCGATTCTGAGGCCGGGCAGGTGGCAGACTGGATCTACATCTCCAGCGCGCAAATTCACCAACTCGTGTGGGGACTTGCGCCGGGTGGCTCTTTTCGCCACTCGGCCGAATTCCGCACCATCTTCGGTGCGGACCTGATCTACTACGTGCTCAGCGGGACCATGGTGATCGCCGATCCCGAGCGGGGTGAAGTGCACCGCGTTCTTCCCGGTGAAGCAGCCTTCTTTCGCAAAGACACCTGGCATCATGCCTTCAACTACAGTATGGAACCACTGCGCGTGCTAGAATTTTTTGCGCCGCCGCCATCACAGGGTACATCGGGAGCCTACGCGCGCACGAAGCCACTGCTCACTGAGAATCGCTACGGTCTGGCCGATGCCCTTGGGCGCTGGCCGATGGAGCGGAAAGCAATCGAACAAGACTTTTCCATCACCACGGTGCGCGAGGCGGACCTGTTGTGGCGCTATGAAGGCAAGCAACATCAAGTGTTGGTCGGCCTGCTGTGCGCCACAGAACACCTAACAGTGGGTCGGCTCCTGCTTCTACCTGGCCAGCAGAGCGATGTCTTCACCCATCCGAGCGACAAGAGTCTTTATGTCGTGCGCGGCACGCTCCACATCGCCTGTGCCGAGAAGCGCGAGGGGCCGGCCTGGTTTGAGCTGGGGCCACAGGATGGCTTCTATGCGCCGGCTGGCACACCTCACCAGTTCTACAATATGACTGCGGAGCCGGTGGAGGTAATTTTTGGTGTTGCACCCAGCTATGAATGAGCCAGCCGTTGATGTCGCCATTGCGCTCGATATCGGCGGCACCAAGATCGCTGCCGGCCTGATCGACCGCCATGGCTGTGTGATGCAGCGCACCATCCTGCCGACCCATGCCACGGAAGGTGGGTCGGCTGTACTGGAACGAACGCTCACCCTGGCACGGCAGGCCCAGGTAGCAGCTCTGGAGAGCGGATATCGGGTAGCCGGCGTGGGGATCAGCCTGTGCGAGTTGGTCGACCTGACCGGCACCGTGACCAGCCACTACACTGTGGCGTGGCAAGGCGTGCCGGTGCAGGCGATCTTCACGGAGTGCATCGCCCCCACTTTTGTGGATGCCGACGTGCGTGCGCATGCGCTGGCCGAAGCAGTCTACGGCGCGGGGCGCGGGTTGGCAAGTTTTGTCTACGTCACCGTTGGCACGGGCATCAGCAGTTGTCTCGTCCTTGACGGCCAGCCCTTCGCCGGGACACATGGCAACGCGCTGGTGCTGTCGACCATGCCTGTGACGGTGTTCGACGTATGCGGACGCAAGATTGAGTTTGCCCTGGAATCTTTTGCATCCGGACACGGGCTCGTACAACGCTATCGACGCTATCGCCCTGGGGTCACGCGCGTCGAGGAAATTGTTGCCGACGCCCAGCAAGGACTGTCGCGCGCTACGGCTGTGCTGAGCAGCGGCGGCGAGGCACTGGGCAGCGCGCTGGCATGGCTAGTCAATGTGCTGGATCCGGCAGCGGTCATTGTGGGCGGTGGGCTGGGCCTAGCGGGCGGCCTCTACTGGGAGAGCGCCGTTGCTGCGGCGCGGGCGCACATCTTTGCGCCGGCCAGCCGCGCGGTGCCCATCGTGCATGCGGCGTGCGGAGTAGACGCCGGGCTGATCGGCGCAGGAGCGCGTGTCTTTGCGCAATCAATCCATTCGGAATAGCGGGGTCTGCACAACTCAAACACTTATGGCTCGCATGCGCGCATGGTATCTGGAATATCACGAGGTCAAGCAGCGACGCAACTGGCGTAGCTGGCCGCTGGTTCGCCAAATGCGCGGGCTGGGGTTGCGCCGGCTGCGTCCCTTCGGCAAGGGACGTCAGGATCACCTGTCGGTCATTCGTTACTACTGGGCCGACTTCCTGGAAGCGCACCGCGCAGATGTCCGCGGCCGTGCCTTGGAGATCGGCGAGACAACCACCCTACGCTACTATGGCGGCGCTGCGCTCACGCAGGCCGACGCGCTGGATCTAGCGGCACACAGCCCTGACGTGCGCGTGATCGCCGATCTGGCGCGCGCCACGGCGGTAGCGGGCGAGCAATACGACTGCTTTCTGGTGCAATTCACCGCCAATGTGATCTATGACATTGAGTCGGCGCTCTATCATGCCATTCGCCTGCTCAAACCCGGCGGCGTGCTGTTGACCAACTTTTGGTGTACGGATTTCTACTTCGCCGACGGGCTGGATATGGGCACAGGCGCGCCGCTCTACATGCACTGGTTCTTTACACCGATCCAGGTGGAGAACCTGCTGTTGGGTCTGGGGCTGGGGCGCAGAGACTACACGCTCGAAATCTACGGCAACCTGCTGACCAAGACAGCCTTCCTGATGAACCTGCCCGTCCGCGAGCTGACCCCTGACGAGCGTGATCGGCGAGATCCCGGCCAGCCGCTCCTGATCTGCGCGCGCATCGTGCGACCGGCGGAGTGGCACACCACTGTACCGGTCGAAGAGGAACCGCACTGGCTTCCTACAGGGAGGCCGCTGCACAGCGACCCGATCACGGGCCACTATGGAGACGCCTATCTGCGTTGATGCCACAGTCACGGCATCGAGTCTTCAGTCTACCAAATTCCGAGGAGGAAAAGGAGTATCCAGATGTCAGCGAATCCGAAGTTCAACTCACTCAGCCGGCGCCAGTTCCTGCAATGGACAGGGATGGCGGCTGGCGCCGCAGCGCTGGCCGCGTGTGCGCCAGCGCCCCAGGCCGGTGGCGGTGAAAGCGAAGGGGCCGCCGCCGCCACCGAACAGGTCACCATCTCCTGGTGGAACTCGTACAGTTCACCCACCGTACAGGAGATCGCGCCTCAGATCGTCGGTGATTTCGAGGCAATGCATCCCAATATCAAGGTGGAGTACGAAATCAGCGGTGGTCCGCCCGGCGGCGGCAACCTCAGCGAGGTCATGCTCTCGCGCATTGCGGCTGGCAACCCGCCAGACACGATCACCCTCTTCGATTCGCCGGCGCAGTTCGGCGCGCTGGGAGCGCTAGCCGCTATCGACGACTTGATGAGCGGCGCGCAGATGGCCAGGCCCGACGCCTTCTATGAAAACGTGCTGAACACGTGCAAATGGCAGGGGGGCACCTACGGCCTGCCCGCCTCGGCCGCAGCATCGGCCCTGTTCTTCAACACCGAGAAATTCGCCGAAAAAGGGATCTCGATGACACGCGAGACGTTCCCCAGTACGTGGGACGACCTGCGCTCGCTCTCAGACCAATTTACAGTGATGGAGAACGGCGAGATCGTGCAAGCCGGCTATATGCCGCCGTGGGCGGGCACGTGGCTCTACCCGGTGTGGAGCAAACTCAACGGCAGCCAGCTCTTCGATGCAGCCAACAGCGTTTACACCGTCAACAGCGACGAAAACGTGGGGTGGGTAGATTACTGGGCGCGTTGGCTCAATGAGGCCTACGGCGGTGACTTTGAGAAGATCAACATCGCCTCCAGCAACTGGCACGATGCCTACCCGCCCAGTTCAGCCTTCAGCGGCGGCATGTCGGCCATGCTGGTCGATGGCGGCTGGATCATGACCGATGTCGACACGCCATTCCAGTGGGAGATCGCCAAACTACCGGCTGGACCCAGCGGATCGGGGACGGTAGCTGGTTTCTGGCCGAACTGGTTTGCCCTGCCCAAGGGAGGCGCTGCGCCGGCCGAGTCTTTCCTCTTCATCGAGTACTTCTGCACCCAAGGCTGGGAGACATGGTATAGGTCGATTCCCGACACGCCGGCATGGAAGGAAGCCTCACGCGACGTCGTGACACAGGGTCTCATCGACAAGTTTGGGCAGGAGCGCGCGCTCGACCTGCATCGCTTCTTCCTGGACTACCTGGTCGAAGCTGCGCCCATGTGGGACTCACCGATCAACAGCTTTGCGACAGACACGCTGCAGGCGGCGATCACCGCAGTGCTCGGTAAGGTCAAGGGAGCGCAGGAGGCCATGGACGAGGCACAGGCGCTGATTCAGGCGAAGCTGGAAGAGACGCTCCAGGCGGTATAGCGAAGCATTGCGCGGAAGTTGTCGAACAGGCCAGACACAGCGCGACTCATCTGACTCGACTCGGTAGCTGCGTACGGGCGTGGAGCGCCAACCCCTGCGGAGGAGTGATCGCAGTCAGGGTATAGAGTTTCACGCCCGTACGATTCTCTGTTTTTTTAGAGATGAGCTGCTGTGCATCCGTAGCGGTCGACACCGCTGGATTGATGAAGGGGGGATCCATGTCCCGTGCATTGCGTGACAACCTGCGCGCCTACGCCTTTGTGTTGCCATGGCTCGTCTCACTGCTGCTCTTCACAGCATACCCGCTGTTGGCGTCCTTCTACTTTGCCATGACGCGCTACACCGTCATCAAGCCGGCTGAATGGATCGGCTTCGATAATTTCGTGGTGATGTTTACCAAAGACGATCTCTTCTGGGTGGCGGTGTGGAATACCTTCTACTACACGCTCATTTCGGTGCCACTGCAGATGGCGGTGGCGCTGTTGCTGGCGACGATGTTGAACCAGAGCACGCGCGGTATTGGGTTCTACCGCACCGCCTTTTACCTGCCCAGCTTGGTACCGGCTGTGGTCACGACACTGCTGTGGATGCTGATCCTCGACCCGCGCGCCGGTCTGGCCAATGCGGTGCTGCAGGCATTGGGGCTGCCAAAGTTGGGTTGGATGTACAGTGCAGCATGGGCAAAACCCTCGCTGATCATCATTTCCCTATGGGTGGGGGTCGGCCAACCAATGCTCATTTTTCTGGCCGGGCTGAAGGATGTGCCACAGTCGCTGCTCGAAGCAGCCACTATCGACGGCGCCAATCGTTGGCAACGTTACTGGCGCGTAATCATCCCGCTGTTGACGCCCACCCTCTTTTTCAACCTGATCATCACGCTGATTGCGTCGTTCCAGGTTTTCACCACGGCTTTCGTCGCCACAGCGACCGCCAGCGGCGCAACGCCAGCTGGCCCTTTCAACTCAATGCTCGTCTACATGGTTCATCTCTACCGGCAGGGCTTCCGATACTCGGCCATGGGCTACGCCTCGGCCA